>CALDJN010000437.1 GCA_937901695.1 uncultured Anaerocolumna sp. | reverse complement strand
CCTTTGCCAACGTACTCACCGGTACTAAGGTCTGCTAGCTTGACCTGTACCGGTGAGTACGTTGGCAAAGGAAAATACACCGCACTTGAAACGGAAATATCCAATCTAAAAGAGCAGATTAAAACAAACGAGAAAACCATTGAGACATTAAAGAAAGCTAATAAGGACAATGAAACATTACAGCAGACTATCAAGGACCACGAAACAACTATTCAGACCCTTAAAACCACCTATGAGGGCAAGATTAAGGAATTAACTATCAACACTGCAATTCAGTCCAAATTGACTGATGCAAAGTATCCTGAACTAATCGTTGGTAAGTTTGATAAGTCGAAACTATCACTTTCCGAAGATGGAACTCAGGTATATGGCATTGATGAGCAGCTTGCTGCTATTAAAGAGCAGTACAAAGATTTATTTACACCAGTTGTAACAGGTAAAGAACCTTACAACAAAGAGAAAAATTCAACCGGAGTAAAGAATCCTTGGAGCAAAGAGCATTTTAACTTAACTGAACAGGGTAAATTGCTAAAAGAGAACCCTGAACTTGCTAAGCAGTTAATGGCAAGCGTGTAACTATTAAATAATTTAAAGAAAGAAAAGAGGTAATTATATGCCACAAACAAGAATACAGGATGTAATTGTACCTGAGGTATTTAACCCTTATGTTATTCAAAGAACAGCTGCATTATCCGCACTTTCACAGTCAGGAATAATCAGCAATAATCCAGAATTAGACCGGCTTGCAGCTGCAGGTGGTAAACTTATCAATATGCCATTCTGGAATGACCTTAGCGGAGATGATGAAGTATTATCCGATGCTGATGACTGGGCATTAACTCCTGATAAAATTACTGCAAGTCAAGACGTTGCAGCTTTATTTATGCGTGGTAAAGCATGGAGCGTTAATGACCTTGCAAAAGCTTTATCTGGTGATGATCCTATGGCTGCCATTGGTGATTTGGTTGCCGGATATTGGGCTAGACGTAGACAAATACTTTTATTCTCCATGTTAAAAGGTGTATTTGCAAGTGCTACTATGTCCGGTAATTTGCATGATATTTCAGCTGGAGTTGGTGACGCTGCACTTATTGGCGGCGCTACTTTCCTTGATGCTACTCAAAAGATGGGAGATGCAAAAAACAAGCTTACCGCAGTAGGTATGCATTCGGCTGTTGTTACATACCTTGCAAAGAATAATCTTATTGACACGATTCCTGACAGCGAAGGAAAACCTACCATTAAAGTCTTTCTTGGAAAGCAAGTAATTGAAGATGATGGATGCCCTTACACAGGCACCGGTAGCGATATGGTGTTTACAACTTATCTGTTTGGACAAGGTGCTATTGGATTAGGAAATGGTGCTGCACCGGTACCAACGGAAACAGACAGAGACAAGTTAGCTGGTACGGATATCCTTATCAACAGACAGCACTTTGTTTTACATCCTCGTGGTGTTAAGTTTACCAATACATCTGTTAATGGTGAATCACCTTCCAATACAGAGGTAGAAAGAGGTGATAACTGGTCAAGAGTATATGAAAATAAGAACATCCGTATCGTATGCTTTAAACACAAGATAGGAGCATAGTCATTGGGGATTGTAAATATCCCCTTGCAATTTGAATTGAGGTGATAATTATGTCAGCAACGACATATCAAAGACGAAGAAGGCTTGCACGTATTAAAGCTATGAGAGAGGAAGCCGAAAAGCAGCTTAAGAAGTCAGATTATAATGATAAAAATAAAGAGGAATTAAAAGCAATACTTGATGAAAAAGGTATTGAATACGATTCCAAGGCAAAGAAAGAAGATATCATAAAATTAATAGAGGGTGCTGAGTAATCAGCTCCCTTTTTAAAGGAGTTGATACGGTGCTTACAGCTGATTTAGTCAAATTAATTAAAGTAAATCTTAAAATTGAAAATGATGCAAAAGACCTTGCCATATCGGATGTTATCCAAGAAGTAATGAATTATTGCAACCTTACAGAGCTGCCAGAGGTATTAGAACCATTTATCCGAAAGAAAGTCCAAACCATAATCAACTATGAATTAGAGAATGGTACCGCATCCGTATTTGATGTTAAATCCATAAAAGAGGGCGACACATCCATTACGTACAATGAAAACGTCACTAAAGAAACTGTGTACGGCTTATCAAAGAATGATAAAAAACGCCTGCAGGAATTTAGGAGGACGCGTAGATGAGTGCTTTACAAAGATTATGGAAAGATAAAATGGATATTTACCGGTGGGAAGAAACTGAGGTTGATGGTGCAACCACAAACGCAGAGGCACTTAAATATTCCGATGTTAAGTGTCACTACAGTAAGAGTAGCTTGACCGATATAGGCACTGATGGAGTTCCGACGTTGGTTAACTCCTATTCTTTATTTTGTGCCCTAGAAACCGATTTAAAAGAGGGTGACAAGGTTATTGTTACCCAAAGGAATGGTAGGAAAGTAACTTTATCTGTTGGAGAAGGATTTCCTTATACTCACCATCAAGAATTCAAGGTAAAGCGAGATGATACTGTATGAGTTCTACATCTAGCAGTAATTACAGAAGGAATAAAGCTTTTATTGATCAGTATAGGAAAGAGCTTAAGGCTATGCTTGACGATATTACGGACATAGATATTAAAGTGCTTAATAAGGCAGTTAATGAGGGCGTTAAGGTTGCTAAAGAGAACACCAATGTAGTTATTGGATTTATGCGTAAGTCATGGCGGTCTGCCCCGGCTGTTAAGCGGAAAGGTGGCGGAGTTACTAAGACAATAGTTAATACTGCCGATTATGCGAGCTATGTAAATTATGGGCACCGAATTGTAGAAAAAGTCGGTGTTATAAATAGCATAAAAAGTAAAGATGGATTAAAACTTACTTTTCGTAATAGAGCTTACGGTACAGGGGTGACAACTGGCTTTGTAAAAGGACAATTTATGCTGGAAAAAGCTATATCCCATACAGAAAAGACTATGGTTAAGGAATTTAAAAAAGAAGTTGAGAGGGTGGCGAGAGAACATGGTAGCTGAAATTAAACAAGCTATAGTGCATAAGTTAAAAGAATTATATCCAAATCATAAACGCTATACAGATGATATCCCACAGAAATTCACTTCTCCTGCTTTTGTAATATTCCAGATGAACCAAGATTATAGCAAAAGGCTTAATACGAAGAATAAAAGCAGAATAAGCTTTGATGTTGCTTATTTTTCTGATAAGCCAGTTACTCAAATTAAAAGCGATTGTCTTGCAGTACAAGAAAGATTGTTCCGTGAATTTGATTTAGTCGGAACATTTAGAGCTATAAATAAAAGCGCAGAAATAGTAGACAATGTGCTGCATTTTACTTTTGATATCAATTATTCCGAAATGAAAGTTGAATCAGTAATTCCAATGCAGACACAGGCAACGAATACAAATATTTAAAGAAAGAAGGTATAACATGGCAGGAACATGGACTAGTCAAAATAAAGTCTTACCTGGTGCTTATCTTAATTTCCGAACCAATGCTCCACTCTCGATTACCCCGGGAGAAAGGGGCATTGTTGTTTTATTACAGGAAATGAGCAAAGGCATTGCAGGTGAAATGTATACCATAACAGCATTAGATCAGAGCAAGTATCCGACAGACGTGACTGCTGCAGATAAATTACTTGCCAATGAAGCATTAAAAGGTGCAAAGACAGTAATTATCTATAATCTTGGCACTGCACATACAGCGGATACAATTGATACTGCGCTAGCAGCACTAATGACTGTAGAATTTAATGTATTAGTTTATCCTTATGATGGTGCTGGTTACGAAGCAAATAAGGCTGTAATAAAGACATGGATTAATACAATGCGTTCCGAAGAGGGTATAAAGATTCAGGCTGTCATGGCTAACTATGTGGCAGATAACGAGGCGATTATTAACGTAACACAAGGCGTTAAATTGGTCGACGGAAAGGAATTAACACCGGCACAGTGTACAGCATGGGTTGGCGGTATTACGGCAGGCGCTAATATTAATCAGTCGAACACTGGACAGAAATATATTGGCGCAATTGATGTTGTTCCTCGTATGACTAAAACGGAGATGGAAGCT
>CALDJN010000436.1 GCA_937901695.1 uncultured Anaerocolumna sp. | reverse complement strand
GAAAATTTTATTAGAATTTTCAGGGTTGTTTCACTGTTCAGTTATCAATGTTCAAGGCTTTGTTGCTGACTATCTGTTCTCGCGTCAGCAGAAACTATTCTATCATACGAGTTTTGGAATGTCAAGCATTTTTTTATTTTTTTTAATTTATTTAGTATCAATTGTATCTATCATTTATAGATGTTTTGTACTATATAATATGTGAAAAAAATAAAGCGGAGAAAGAGGGATTTGAACCCTCGCGCCGCGTGAGCGACCTACACCCTTAGCAGGGGCGCCTCTTCAGCCTCTTGAGTATTTCTCCATTATCTGAATTTATCATTTATATATTAAATTGCTTGGCTGACGTTCCCGTCAGACGCATTAGTTAGTATAGCAAATGGAAAAACATTTGTCAACAACTTTCTGAAACTATTTTTGGATTATTCTAAGGACCGTAAAATTGGTATTTTTTATAGTATTACAAATTTTTAAAATTTATATACTTATGTTTTCTAATCAACTTAAGGTTCTTAGAATAATTAGTATGAGAACTCCTTCATTGAAGTTTCGTATAAATTATTTCCTTTACTATCTATTACTACTATAGTTGGAAAGTCTTTTACATACATCTCCCTAATGGCTTCTGTTCCTAAATCATCATATCCTATTATTTTTGAACTGATAATCTTTTTTGACAACAATGCTCCTGCACCACCTACTGCTGCTAAATATACTCCATTATATTCTATAATACTTTTTATTACTTCTTGGCTTCTTTTACCTTTGCCTATCATTCCTTTTAACCCATGCTCCATTAATAATGGTGTATACTTATCCATACGACTGCTTGTGGTAGGACCTGCAGATCCAATAACCTGTCCCTCCCTTTCTGGTGTTGGACCAAGATAATATATCATATTATTTTTAAGATCAAATGGTATTTCTCCACCATTCATTAAACTATCATACATTCTCTTATGAGCTGCATCTCTGGCACTATATATAATTCCAGTTATATAAACGTAATCACCAGCACTTAAACTTTTAATTATATTATCATTAAGCGGTGTTGTAATATATTTATCCACGTTTAACCTCCAAAATAAATTTATTATCCACAATTACAAGTCTTTTTTATAAAAATTGTTGATAAAATATGTTTTTTGATAAGATATTCTTGATAAATTCTGTTCAGCAGTTTTTTAATAGCCTAAATAGTTCTAGTTACATGTCTATTAACATGACAACAAATATTAATAGCTACCGGTAACCCTGCGATATGGGTTGGATAGGTTTCTATATTTACAGCTAATGCAGTATTAGTTCCTCCAAGTCCTGCTGGTCCAATACCTAATTTATTAATTTGATTTAATAATTCTATTTCAAGATTTTTTATATGGTTAATATTTGAATGTTCATTTATGTTTCTTGTTAATGCTTTCTTGGCAATGATTGCACACTTTTCGAAATCCCCACCAATTCCAACACCAACTATAATTGGCGGGCAGGCGTTTGGGCCAGCTAATTTTACGGTTTCTATAACTGCATTCTTAACTCCTTCTGCACCATCAGCAGGTTTTAACATGTATATTCTGCTCATATTTTCACTGCCAAATCCTTTTGGAGCTACTGTAATTTCTATTTTATCACCGGGAACTATCTCATAATGAATTACACCTGGAGTATTATCATTTGTATTTTTTCTTGTCAATGGATCTTCTACTATAGATTTTCTTAAATACCCTACTTTATATCCTTGTCTTATTCCTTCATTGATTGCTTGTTCCAATGGTATTCCTTCTACATGAACATTCTGGCCTAATTTTATAAATATAATAGCCATTCCAGTATCCTGGCATATTGGAATATTTTCAGCTTTGGCAATTTCCATATTTTCTTTTAATTGGCCAAGTATCTGTTTACCTAAAGAAGAACGTTCAGAATCATATGCATTATAAATACCACATTCCATATCTTTCGATAATTGATAATTTGCTTCAATACACATTTGCTTTATATTTGTTGTTATTATATCTGTATTTACAATTCTCACAATAACCTCGATTCTGGTACTTGAGCACCTTCTTTTTATTGATTTACCCACAACATTAATCCATATATTTTATGTAAATCCTATATTTAATAATAATTTAGCCAATATACATAACAATCATGCTATTTGCATTTATTGTTTAACAGTAAATTTTTCGAATGAAAAAGACCTTTTAGAGTAGTAAATATTTAATTCACGTTACTAATAAGAATTGAATATGATATTTACCATCCATTCTCAAAGTATCTTGAAATAAATATTCCTACTCCTAAAGGTCTTAAGAATTCAGATTGGCAAAATGTTTATTATATTATACTAATGCCAACTAGGATAAATGTTATTATCCTATGAGTTGGTAACATGACCTGTTATAAGCAGACCTTGTTACCTTAGCTCACAAGAAAGAACCTATCCTTTGCTTTTTAATTCTCACCAGATTCTTCATCTTCGTTTGTTATTTTTTTGTTTTCTCAATTGCTTTTTCATTCATTTCATTGTTTGTTTCTTCATTTACTTCTTCATTTACTTATTTTTTTGCTTCTTCATTTGTTTCCCATTTACTTATTTTTTTTTGTTTCTTCGTTTGTTTCCCATTTACCTCTTCATTTACTTATTCGTCTGTTTCTTTATTTACTTCATCGTCTGTTTCTTTATTTACTTCTTCACCTATTTCTTCATTTTCTTCTTCATTTTCTTCATCATTTATTTCATCATTAATCTCATCAAAATCATAATCTTCTTCCGGTATATTTTCACCTTCTACCTCAGAATCCTCTAGCTCTTGTTCCAATTGCTTTATAACTTCTTCATCTGATTTTTCGTTGCTTTCTTTTACCTTAGCAATACTTGCTACTTTAATATCATTTTCCATATTAATTAATTTAACACCGGAAGTAATTCTTCCTAAGCTTGAAATATCATTCACCATTAAACGGATTATAATACCTTCCGTTGTAATAATCATAATTTCATTATCATCATCTACTGCTTTTACACCTACAACATAACCTGTTTTTTCTGTAATCTTATAGCATTTGACACCTTTTCCACCTCTTCTTTGTACGGTGAATTCTTCCACTAAGGTACGCTTGCCCATACCATATTCCGATACAAAAAGCAGGTATTTTCCTTGTGTACTAATTTGCATACCAATGATTTCATCATTATCTTCCAAGTTCATACCAATTACACCCATGGAGGTACGGCCGGTTGCTCTTACATCCCTTTCATAAAAACGGATACATTGTCCATGTTTTGTAACTAAAATAATATCTTTTTGATTATTTGTTGTTTTTACTTCAATTAATTCATCGTCTTCTCTTAAATTTATTGCTTGTAATCCTGACTTACGAATATTTTTATAATCCGTAATCGGTGTTTTTTTCACAATACCTTTTCTGGTAGCCATAAATAAGAATTTATTTTCTTGATATTCTTTCAGTGGTATAATCGCAGTAATTCTTTCGTCCGGTGTTAACTGAAGGAGGTTAATGATTGCTGTTCCTCTGGCAGTTCTGCTGGATTCAGGAATTTCGTAAGCTTTTAGCCGATATACACGGCCTTTATTAGTAAAGAACATGATATAGTGATGGGTTGAAGTCATTAATAAATCTTCAATAAAATCTTCATCAATAGTATGCATTCCCTTAATTCCTTTACCACCACGATGTTGACTCTTAAAATTATCTACAGTCATTCTCTTTATGTAACCTAATCGTGTCATAGCAATAACTGTATTTTCATTTGGAATTAAATCTTCCATGGATATGTCATACTCATCATATCCAATAGATGTTCTTCTATCATCACCGTATTTATCCCTGATAACAATAAGTTCATCCTTGATTACTCCAAGTAACTTCTTAACATCAGCTAAGATAGCTTTATATTCTGCAATTTTTGTATTCAACTCTGCAAATTCATTTTCTAGCTTTTCTCTTTCCAAACCTGTTAATGCACGAAGTCTCATATCAATAATTGCCTGAGCTTGAGGGTCAGATAAGGTAAACCTTTCAATTAATCTGGACTTTGCAATATTACCATTTTGGGAAGATCTTATAATATCAATAACTTCATCAATATTATCTAAGGCAATTAATAAACCTTGTAATATATGAGCTCTTTCTTCCGCTTTATTTAAATCATACTGAGTTCTTCTGGTTACAACTTCTTCCTGATGTAGTATATAATATTTTAACATCTCATGGATATTTAAAACCCTTGGTTCATTATTGACTAAAGCCAGCATAATTACGCCAAAAGTATCCTGCATTTGAGTATGTTTGTACAATTGATTTAATATTACATTTGCATTTACATCACGGCGAAGTTCAATACAAATTCTCATACCGGTACGGTCAGATTCATCTCGTAATTCCGTAATTCCATCTATTTTTTTATCTTTTATAAGTTCAGCAATTTTTTCAATTAATCTTGCTTTATTTACCATGTATGGTAGTTCTGTTACAATAATACGATTCTTACCATTTGGCATAGATTCAATATCTGTAACTGCACGTACTTTAATCTTTCCACGTCCGGTTCGATATGCTTCTTCGATTCCCCTGGTTCCTAAAATCGTAGCACCGGTTGGAAAATCCGGTCCTTTTACAATCTCTAATAGTTCTTCTATGGAGGTTTCTCTGTCTTCTTCAATTCGATTATCAATCATTTTTAAGACAGCATTACTAATTTCTCTCAAGTTATGGGGAGGAATATTAGTTGCCATACCTACTGCTATACCGGAAGTACCATTAACTAAAAGATTGGGATATCTGGATGGAAGTACTTTAGGTTCTTTTTCTGTTTCATCAAAGTTAGGAGTAAAATCTACGGTATCCTTGTTAATATCAGATAACATCTCCATAGATATTTTACTTAAGCGGGCTTCTGTATAACGCATAGCCGCAGCTCCGTCTCCATCAACAGATCCAAAATTACCATGACCATCTATCAATGGATATCTTGTTGAGAAATCCTGTGCTAATTTTACCAATGCTTCGTAAATAGAACTATCACCATGAGGATGATATTTACCCATTGTATCACCGACAATACGTGCACACTTACGGTGTGGTTTGTCAGGACCATTGTTTAATTCTATCATTGCATATAATATTCTTCTTTGTACCGGTTTCAGACCATCTCTTACGTCGGGAAGCGCACGGGCTGCTATAACTGACATGGCATAATCAATATATGATGTTTCCATAGTTTTTTTTAGATCAACCTCATGAACTTTGTCAAAGATTTTCTCGTCCATTTATTTTCCTCCATCTATCCAATCGTCAAACAAGTTTGTGTTTTAAACCATCTTCGCCTTCGGCGAAGATGGAGATTTTTTTTGAAATTTTTAGACTTTTTACTGCATTTTACATATATCATGGTTTATACGTTAATTTTATTCACATTTTATCTTAAAATTCTTACTTCTATCAACAAACTAAGATTATATTGTGATTAAATATCTAAATTTTTAACATACTTAGCATTTAACTCAATAAACTCACGTCTTGGCTCAACTTTATCACCCATTAATGTTGTAAAGGTTAAATCAATTTCTGAGGATTCTTCTTCATCAATAGTAACACGAAGAAGAACTCGTCTTTCAGGATCCATAGTTGTTTCCCAAAGCTGTTCCGCATCCATTTCTCCAAGACCTTTATAACGTTGAATTTTATTATTACCGTCTCTGCCCCATTCTGTTAATATACGGTCTAACTCTTCATCGCTGTATACATATTTCAGCATCTTATTTTTTTCAACTTTATACAAAGGCGGCTGGGCCAGGTAAACATGTCCTTGTTTTATTAATTCTGGCATAAAACGATATAAAAATGTAAGCAGTAATGTACTAATATGTGCACCATCTACATCGGCATCTGTCATAATAATTATTTTATGATATCTTAATTTTGAAATATCAAAATCATCGGATATTCCTGTACCAAATGCAGTTATCATAGCTTTAATTTCATTGTTTATTAAGATTTTATCAAGTCTTGATTTTTCAACATTTAATATTTTACCTCTTAATGGTAAAATTGCCTGAGTTGCCCTTGAACGTGCAGTCTTTGCAGAACCACCCGCAGAATCTCCCTCAACAAGATATATTTCACAATTTTTAGGATCCTTGTCTGAGCAGTCTGCAAGCTTTCCCGGAAGACTAAGTCCTTCCAAGGCAGTTTTTCTTCTTGTTAAATCTCTGGCTTTTCTTGCTGCATCTCTAGCTCTTTGTGCTAAAATAGATTTTTCACAAATCATTTTGGCAACGCTTGGATTTTGCTCTAAAAAGTAAGTTAATTGTTCACTTACAACACTATCAACTGCTCCACGTGCTTCACTATTTCCTAATTTTTGTTTTGTTTGTCCTTCAAATTGTGGATCTGCTATCTTAATACTGATAATGGCAGTTAATCCTTCACGAATATCTTCACCTACTAAGTTTTGCTCATTATCTTTTAAGTATTTTTGTGCCCTGGCATAATCATTAAAAGTTTTTGTTAAGGCATTCTTAAAGCCGGCAAGGTGAGTACCACCTTCCGGTGTTGTAATATTATTTACAAAACTATAGCATCCTTCTGTATAAGAATTATTGTGCTGCATGGCAACTTCAACATACACATCATCTTTTTTACCTTCGCAGTATATAATTTCAGGATATAAAGGATCTTTATGTCTGTTTAAATAATCCACATATTCCTTAATTCCACCGGCATAATGAAATTCTTTTATTACAGCAGGTTCTTCTCTGTCATCTTCTAAGACAATTTTTAAATTTTTTGTTAAGAAAGCCATTTCTCTTAATCTTTGTTTCAATACATCAAAATCAAAAATAGTTTCTTCAAATATTTCTTTATCCGGTAAGAATACTACCTTCGTTCCGGTAATATCTGTTTCACCAATCACTTCAAGAGGACCTGTTACCTTTCCCCGCTCATATCTTTGCTTATGAATTTTACCATCTAAATATACATATACTTCCAACCATTCTGAAAGTGCATTAACAACAGATGCACCAACACCATGTAAACCACCGGAAACTTTATATCCTCCACCGCCAAACTTTCCGCCGGCATGCAAAATAGTAAAGACAACTTCTACAGCAGGTTTACCTGATTTATGGTTAATTCCAACCGGAATACCACGACCGTTATCGGTAACTGTTATGGAATTATCTTTATTAATGGTTACTGTTATTATATCACAAAATCCAGCCAAAGCTTCATCTACTGCATTATCAACAATTTCATAGACCAAGTGATGTAAACCTTTTGCTGAAGTACTACCGATGTACATACCTGGCCTTTTTCTTACAGCTTCCAAACCTTCTAGTATCTGGATTTGATCTGCACCGTATTCTGCATTCATATATTGC
This sequence comes from uncultured Anaerocolumna sp., assembly GCA_937901695.1. Taxonomy (GTDB): domain Bacteria; phylum Bacillota; class Clostridia; order Lachnospirales; family Lachnospiraceae; genus Anaerocolumna. The sequence goes on along the minus strand of CALDJN010000436.1, from coordinate 11,113 downwards.
CTCCTGATTTTCTATGGATAAATTTTTTAGGATTAAATTCCTTCAGAATTATCCAAATTAAAAGTATTCTCATTTGTTACTGTTCCATTTACCACTTTATAAATATTATCACAATTTAATCTATTTGTAATGAATTCTTCTAAACCGGTACAAGTAATAATGGTTTGAATATCATGAATACTATTTAGTAAATAATTTTGTCGTTTTCTGTCTAATTCTGACAACACATCGTCTAATAATAAAACAGGGTTATCATGAGTCATATTCTTAACCAATTCAAGTTCAGCAAGTTTTAAAGATAAAGCTGAAGTTCTTTGTTGACCTTGTGAACCAAATTTTCGAATGTCAATGGAACCAATTAAGAAACATATATCATCTCGATGAGGTCCAATACTCGTAATCTTTTGAGCCACATCTCTATCAATTGAATTATTTAACTTTTTACTATACTCTTCTACACTTGCATTAGGTTCATACTTTATAAATAATTCTTCTTTGCCGCCAGATAATTTACTATGTATGTCATATACAATTTCATTTAGCTGCCTAATAAAAAGATTCCTACGTTTAATTATTTCAGTTCCATACTTTACAAGCTGGATATCCCATATACTAAGTGTATCCATTAAATTCCTATTAAAACTAATTTGTTTTAATAAATTGTTTCTCTGAGTAATCACTTTGTTATAATTAGATAAATTATAGAGATATACTTTATCTAACTGACATAATTCTAAATCAATAAATCTTCTTCTTTCCGAGGGACCATTCTTAATTATGGATAAATCTTCTGGAGAAAAAAATATTAAATTAAGAATACCAAATAATTCACTGGATTTTTTAATTGGTATTCCATCTATTGCTACACCTTTGGGCTTATTCTTTTTCAAATGCATATCTATTTTATGTTGAACCTTATCCCGCTCAACGAAAGTTCTGATATGAGCCTGGTCTTTGCCTAGTTTTATAATTTCTTTATCTTTGCTTCCTCTATGAGACTTTGTTGTTCCAGATATATAGATAGCTTCCAAAATATTAGTCTTTCCTTGTGCATTATCTCCGTACAAAATATTAATACCATTATGAAATTCCATAGAAAGATTATTGTAGTTTCTATAATCTTGCAGTTCAAGAGATTTTATAAACATAAATGCACCAACTATCTATTTTATTTTTCAACTTTTATTGTTTGATTATTATACTCTACTGTATCACCTGAATATAATTTTTTACCTCTTTGTAATTCTGTACTTCCATTTACCTTTACCATTCCATCTTGAATTACAAATTTCGCATCTACACCAGATTCTACCAGACCAGCAGCCTTTAACGCCTGTCCTAATTTTATATATTCTTCCCTTAATTTTATAATCTCCATATTTCTCCTTATACTTGCTCACGTTTTTTGCCCATCAGAAATTTGTGACTCAGTCACAAATTTGCAAGTTAAAAAACCAAGTTTTTCAATTTTATCAAACTTATTTTTTTATACTGCAGCATTAAAATTAACTGGTAATATTATATAAATATAAGACTCTTCTTTATCCTTTATGAAACATGGTGCTTTGGGATTGATAAAATAGATTTCAACTTCTTCATCATCAATAACTCTCAAAGCATCAATTAAAAATTTAGGGTTAAATCCTATTAGGATGTCTTTACCCTCTTTTGTAATGTCAATTTCTTCATCCATGGATCCAATAGTAGAATTAATTTTTAGTTCCATTTTCTTATCATCAATATGAATGATAATTGGTTTTTTATCCGTTTCTTTTACTAAAAGAGTGGATCTGTCAATACAGTTTAATAACTCCCTTTTGTTAATGTTTACTTTTGTTACGTAATCACTGGAAAGCATTTGATCAATTTTGTAATATTCTCCCTCAATTAAACGGGATAATACAATGGTATCATCAAATTCAAAAATAATATGTTTATCTGTAAAATAAATATTTGCTTCATCTGCAACCTCTCCGGATAAAATTTTACTAACTTCAATTAAAGTTTTACCAGGAACAATTACTTTTATATGTTCATACTGATTATTTAACATTATTTTTCTTATAGAAATTCTATGACCATCTAAAGATATTACTCTAAATTCATCATTATTGATTTCAAATAATTCACCGGTCATAATTTTATTGCTTTCATTATCGGAGATAGAAAATACAGTTTGCCTTATAACTTCTTTTAAATTAAATTGAGATAAAACAACTGGATCCTTCTTATCCACGTTAGGTAAGAATGGAAATTCATCTGCATTTCTTCCTAAAATTGTAAACTTAGACTTTTCACATATAATAGTTGCCATATTATTAGAATCTGTTTCAATAGAAACATCGTTATCTGGTAATTTTCGAACAATTTCAGAAAAAACTTTAGCATTGATTGCTATAATACCGGATTCCTCTATGTTTCCTTTTACTAAAGTCTCAATTCCTAATTCCATATCATTGGCTATTAATTTAATAGAATCATTATTAACTTCAATAACGATACATTCTAATATTGGCATGGTAGTTCTTGTTGGAACTGCTTTTAAAACGATATTAACACTATTTAATAAATTGCTTTTGGAACAAAGAATCTTCATAATTGTGTATAACTCCCTTCGAAATTTTTATGTAAGATATATATATTAACATTTAGTAGCAGTAGTAATAGGAGCTGTTAATTTGTGTATAAGTGGTCTTGTCCTATAGTATAAAAGGATTTTGTGAAAGGATAACTATGTGTAAGGAAAAATAAATATCAATAATCCAAATATTGGAATCATACTAAAATAAATAGTTATCCAATGGCAATTAACACAGAAATAACAATCTGTTAACAACAGGTTGTGGAAAATTATTATATACTTAAAATAACCTTTAAGGGTTTATCTTCTTATTTAAAACCTCAATGGTATTCTGCAGACTTAAATCTTTTTTCATTGTTTTTTCAACCTTATCAATACCATGAAGTACGGTTGTATGATCTCTATTACCTAAAAGCTTACCGATTTCTGCAAGAGAATTATCTGTTAGTTTACGGCAAAAATACATAGCAACTTGTCTTGGAAATGCTATATTTCTGCTTTTGTTAATGGAATAAATATCTGCTGAGGTTATATTATAGTGCTCTGCTACTACGTCAATAATTAATTCCGGTGTAACTTGCTTCTTATCGTCAGGAGATATTAAGTCTTTTAATGCTTCTTCCGCTAAAGTTACATTGACTTCCTGCTTCTTTAATCTGGATAATGCAACGATTTTTGTTAATGCTCCCTCTAATTCTCGAATGTTTGATTTAATGTTGGTTGCAATATATTTCATTACTTCATTGTCAATTTGCAAACCATCCAGTTCTTCTTTCTTTTTCAGAATTGCCATTCTGGTTTCATAATCCGGAGGCTGAATGTCCACCGTCAGACCCCATTCAAATCTGGAACGTAGACGTTCCTCTAATGTAAGGATATCTTTTGGAGGCTTATCACTGGAGATTATGATTTGTTTTTTGGATTCATGCAAGGTGTTAAAAGTATGGAAGAATTCTTCCTGTGTACTTTCCTTTCCTATAATAAACTGTATATCGTCAATTAAAAGAACATCTATATTACGATATTTTTCTCTAAATTCAGTAGGAGTCGTATTTACATTACGAATGGATTCAATTAATTCATTGGTGAACTTTTCACTAGTTACATACATTACTTTGGCTTGCGGATTTTGCTCTAATATATAATGAGCAATAGAATGCATTAAGTGCGTCTTACCTAAACCAACCCCTCCATATATAAATAGAGGATTGTATATTTCTGCAGGAGATTCGGCAACTGCCAGTGATGCAGCATGAGCCAAATTATTATTGGCACCAACAACAAAGGTATCAAATGTATATCTAGGGTTTAAAAAAGAACAAGAATTATTTTTATTAGAATTCTTCTTATTCTTATCAGACCCTACCATTGTTTTTGCAGGTTTTAATTGACTTTCCAAAACGAACTCTATGTCATAATTGTGGTTCATAATTTCTGAAATAGAAACTTTTAAAGGAACACCATACTTTCTACTTATGAAATTTTTACTATCAGGACCAATCATTTTATCATCAATTGAAATTGTAATTAAATTATCTTCTACTGAATATACTTTTAAAGGAAGTAACCATGTTTTAAAAGATACATCCGTCACACAATGTTCAATCTTAAGATATTCCAGTATTTCATCCCATTTATCTTGTATTTCATTCATTACCCTAATCTCCCTAATATAAAATTTCGTACGTATCTAATATATATATTATAACAAAATTGTGGATACTTCAACTAGAATATATAAAATTACGGGTTATAAATTTGATTTATCCACATTTCAAAAAGAATTATTAACAATTGTGTGAATAAACTATAAAAATTATAAACAACAAAAAATACGAGATATAAAAGGCTTATTTTTCACTATTGTTTATAATATTAACACCATTCTAACAAGTTATCCACATTTTATCAACAACTGGTGGATAACTTTATGTTAACGAAATGTTTTTAAAGTTATTTATGAACAAATTCTAGTTATTAATTTTTGAAAACTTCAAAAAATTTCTTATACTATTAAATAAAAATATAGGCTTGACGTAAAAGAAGTTTGCGAATATAATAGACATGATATTTTAAATTTATTAAAATAGAATAAATACGCTTGCCCAATATGGTTTGGTATATATAAAGGAGGTGCATCTGAATGAAAATGACATTTCAACCCAAAAAAAAATCAAGATCCAGAGTTCATGGATTCAGAGCTAGAATGAGTACAGCAAATGGTAGAAAAGTTTTAGCAAGTAGAAGAGCAAAAGGAAGACATAAATTATCAGCTTAGGTCGCATTATTGTGGCCTTTTCTTCTCTTAGTTAAACTTTTGTTTGTAGAAAGGGCCTAAAAATTTGAAATCTTTTGAATCGATGAAAAATAATTTAATGTTTAAAGAAGTGTACAATACTGGTAAATCATTTGCAAATAAGTATCTAATAATGTATGTATTAGAAAATCAGACTGATAAAAATCGATTTGGAATATCCGTAAGTAAAAAAGTTGGGAATAGTGTTGTAAGACACAGAATAACAAGGTTAATACGAGAGAGTTACAGATTGAATGAAGAAATGTTTAATAGTGGTTTAAACATAGTTGTTATAGCAAGAGTAGGAGCAAGAGGGAAAAATTATAATGAAATAAACAGCGCATTGCTGCACTTGGCAAAAATGCATAAAATTTTAAAAGAGATGATAAAATCGTGATAAAACGAGTTTTAATATTTTTAATAAAATTATACAGAAAATTTATTTCTCCTCTTAAGGTAAGATCAAGTTGTATATACACTCCTACCTGCTCTTTGTATGCAATTCAAGCATTGGAAAAGTATGGAGCAGTTAAGGGAACATATTTGGCAATCAGAAGAATTCTTAGATGTCATCCTTTTGCTAAGGGAGGGTATGATCCTGTTCCATAAATTTATATATTAGAAAAAATAGTTTCTAATAAAGGAGTCTTAGGAGGAAGAACAATTGTATAATGTATTTTTAACACAGAGTGGCGGTATTTTAGGACCAATTGCCACATTATTAGGATGGATATTAAACGCTCTATATAATTTCTTAAGTTTATTCAATATTACAAATGTTGGTGTTGTAATTATAGTATTTACTTTTATAACAAGAGGTTTGATGATTCCTCTTACAATAAAACAGCAGAAATATACTAAGTTATCTTCTAGGATGAATCCGGAAATAACAAAGATAAATGCAAAATATAAAGGAAAAAGAGATCCAGATTCTATGCAGAAAATGCAGGCTGAAACACAGGCTGTATATGAAAAATATGGAGCAAGTCCTACAGCAGGCTGTCTGCCGTTAATTATTCAATTGCCTATTATGTTTGCATTATATGATGTTATTCAAAATATACCTGCATATGTTTCAAAGATTCATGTATTATATGCAAATATAGCAAATGCAATTACTGCAATACCTGGTTATGTTGATACGTTAGCGAAAGCTACTTCAGAGTTTGGTGTCAACACATCTAAATTTACTGAAATGGCAGATGGCACTTTGTCCATTAATCATATTATCGATATTCTTGCTAAGCTCACTTCGGCACAATGGGGAGAATTAGCTAGTAAATTTCCTACTATTCAGGAAGGAATTGTTAGTAAATCCCATGAGATTATGAGTATTAATAGTTTCATTGGTGGTTTAAATATTTTGGATAAACCGGGACTTACTTTCCCCGGAATATTAATACCAATTCTTGCAGCAGTTTTACAATATATTCAGACTAAATTAATGACAGCTACTACACCAACTGATAAAGATAATCCAATGGCTTCTTCTATGACAACAATGAATGCAATAATGCCAATTATGTCCGGTGTATTCTGCGTTATGTTACCAATGGGTATTGGTTTATACTGGGTAGCAGGTAGTGCATTTGCAATTCTCCAACAAATAGTAATCAATAAACATATGGATAAAATTGATGTTGATACTCTAATAGAGAAAAATAAGATGAAAGCTAAGAAAAAGAAAGTAAAAAAAGGAATTATTCCTAAAACTTCTATTGAAAATTTAGCAAAGCAACAAACAAAATCCATTGATAATGCTTCTCAAGTAACTAAATCTACATCAGGATATGCTAATTCTGTTAGAAAGAGCTATAATTCCACAAAAAATAATAGCGAAACAACTTATACGGCAGGTAGTATTGCCGCTAACGCAAATCTTCTAAAAAACAGAAATCATGATAAGGGGGATAAATAGTATGGAATGGTTAGAATTTACTGCAAAATCAGTTGATGAAGCATTAACGGAAGCATTGATTCAATTTAAAACTACTAGTGATAATGTGGAATATGAAGTACTTGAAAAAGAAAGCAGCGGTTTTTTAGGTTTATTTAATAAACCTGCTAAAATAAGGGTAAGGGTAAAAGCTAGTGCTGACAATATAGCAAAAGAATTCTTAAAAAAAGTTTTTCATGCCATGAACATTATAGCTACTATAGAAACTGTATTTGATGAAGAAAATGCTACTTTGGATGTTAATATTGAAGGAGAAGAAATGGGTGTTCTTATTGGAAAAAGAGGACAAACTTTAGATTCTCTACAATATTTAGTCAGCTTAGTAGTAAATAAAGATAGTGAAAATTACATTAAAGTTAAATTAGATACGGAAGATTACAGACATAGAAGGAAAGAAACTCTTGAAAACTTAGCTAAAAACATCGCTTTTAAAGTAAAGAGAACTAAAAAACCAGTGTCTTTAGAGCCAATGAATCCTTATGAAAGAAGAATTATTCATTCTACACTTCAAAATGACAGATATGTAGAAACCCATAGTGAGGGGGAAGAACCTTACAGAAAAGTAGTAGTTACTTTAAAGAGGGGCTTTGCAAATAAAGACTTTGCAAATAAGGATTATAAGTATAACAAGAACAAAAATTCTTATGGTTCTGGTTATCAGAATTCTCAAAGAAACAGGGAATATAATTATTCTCAAAAGAATAAGGAATACAGTCATGTAAATAATGAAGAATAAAATAATATAATTATGTAAAAGGGTGTATTGAAAGTATTATGCTTTAATACACTCTTTTCTAAAATGTTTTAATTTTCTTGTAGCAATTTATATCCATTCATATTATAATTTTTACATTCAAAATATATTTTATTCATTAAATTAGTGAATTAGAGTGTTAGCTCTTAGAAAGGGTTGATATAGATGAAAACCGATACTATAGCTGCAATTGCAACAGCGGTTAGTAATGCGGGAATCAGCATTATCCGAATTAGCGGTGATGAGGCATTTTCAATCATTGATAAAATTTATAAATCGAAGAAGGGCACCAAAAAACTATCAGATTGTAATAGCCATACGATTCATTATGGTTATATAGTGGATAATGATACGGTTATAGATGAAGTCCTAGTGCTTCTTATGAAAAATCCTCATACTTATACCAAGGAAGATGTAGTTGAAATAGACTGTCATGGTGGTATTGTAGTAACAAAGAAAATATTAGAAACCGTTTTAAAAAATGGTGCCAGACTTGCCGACCCTGGTGAATTTACAAAACGTGCATTTTTAAATGGAAGAATTGATTTATCACAGGCTGAGGCAGTAAGTGATATTATTAATGCAAAAAGTGATTATGCTTTAAAGAATTCTTTGAACCAATTAAGAGGTAATATATTAGATAAAATAAAAGACATTCGTCAAAGCATTATAGATGATATTGCTTTTATAGAAGCTGCTCTTGATGATCCGGAGCACATTACTCTTGATAATTTCAGTGATGAATTAGATAAGCATATTGATGTTAATATAAAGGAACTTGATAAGTTATTAAAGTCTTCTGATAATGGGCGACTATTAAAGGAAGGTATTAAAACCGTTATCCTTGGAAAACCAAATGCAGGTAAGTCTTCCTTATTAAATGTTTTAGTGGGTACTGATAGGGCTATTGTAACAGATATTGCCGGTACTACCAGAGATACCTTGGAAGAAACCATTCAAATAGGTGGTATATGTTTGAATATTATAGATACAGCAGGTATTCGAACCACGGAAGATACCGTTGAAAAAATAGGTGTTGAAAAAGCTATGAAATCTGCAGAGGATGCAGACTTAGTTATATACGTTGTTGATGCATCTACTAAACTGGATGAAAATGACCGTATCATTATGGATTTTATTAAGAATAAAAAAGCTGTTATTTTATTAAATAAATCTGATTTAAGTATAGTTATTGATTCAAAAGAAATGGAAACTTTAACAGGTAAAGATGTAATACAGATATCTGCAAAAGAAAATATCGGTATTGATAAACTTGAAAAGTGGATAACTGATATGTATTTCCAAGGAAAAATTGATTTAAATAATGAAATATATATTACAAATGTAAGACATAAAGAAGCTATAATGGAAAGTAAGAATAGCTTAAGTTTGGTTAAACAAAGTATTAAAGACGGCATGCCGGAAGATTTCTTCTCTATTGATATGATGAATGCATATAAAGTGCTGGGGAAAATATTAGGAGAAGCTGTTGATGAAGATTTGGTAAATACAATCTTTTGTAAGTTTTGTATGGGTAAATAGAATAGATATTTCATAGGATTAAAACGTCAAAAGTCCAAGAAATATTTTAAAATTTAGAATAGTATCCATTATTTTTAAGATTAGAAAAGAGGAGTAAAAATGTCATATACTTATGAGTCATATGATGTTGTAGTTGTAGGTGCTGGTCATGCAGGATGTGAAGCCGCACTAGCTTGTGCAAGATTATCATTGAATACCTTAATAGTAACTATTAGCACAGATAGTATTGCATTAATGCCATGTAACCCTAATATAGGCGGAACATCTAAAGGACATTTAGTTCGTGAAATTGATGCATTAGGTGGGGAAATGGGTAAGAATATCGATAAAACTTTTATTCAGTCCAAAATGTTAAATGAATCAAAGGGACCAGCGGTCCATTCTTTAAGGGCACAGGCTGATAAACAGGATTATAGCAGATCAATGCGAAAGGTATTAGAAAATACCCCAAATTTAACTTTAAAACAAGCTGAAGTTGTGGATATATTAACAGAAGGCAACAAGGTTTCGGGGATAAAAACATTTTCCGGTGGAATTTATCCTTGTAAAGCAGTTATTTTGTGTACAGGAACTTATTTAAAAGCAAGATGCGTATATGGTGAGGTAAGTAATTATACAGGTCCTAATGGATTACAGGCTGCAAATCATTTGACAGATTCTTTAAAAGCATTGGGAATTGAAATGTATCGTTTTAAAACTGGTACTCCTGCAAGAATTGATAAAAGATCCATAGATTTTAGTAAAATGGAAGAACAATTTGGTGATGAAGAAATTGTTCCATTTTCCTTTACAACGAATCCAGAAGATATTAAGAAAGAGCAAGTTTCTTGTTGGCTTACTTATACCAACGAAAGAACCCATGATATAATTCGAAAAAATATTGATAGATCACCTTTGTATTCCGGTAATATTAAAGGTACAGGTCCAAGATATTGCCCATCTATCGAAGATAAAGTTGTTAAATTTGCAGACAAAGACAGGCATCAGGTATTTATTGAGCCGGAAGGTAATTATACCAATGAAATGTATGTTGGAGGAATGTCCAGTTCATTGCCTGAAGATGTTCAATATGAGATGTATCATAGTGTTGCCGGACTTGAAAATGTAAAAATAGTTCGAAATGCTTATGCAATTGAATATGACTGTATTAATCCAATGCAATTGAAACCAACCTTAGAGTTTATGAATATAGATGGATTATTTAGCGGTGGTCAATTTAATGGAAGTTCTGGTTATGAAGAAGCTGCAGCCCAAGGCTTAATTGCAGGTATTAATGCAAGTATGAAGCTATTAGGAAAAGAGCAAATCGTATTGGATCGTTCTGAGGCTTACATTGGTGTATTAATTGATGATTTGGTAACGAAAGAAACTCATGAACCTTATCGTATGATGACTTCAAGAGCAGAATATCGATTATTGTTAAGACAAGATAATGCAGATATCAGGTTAACTAAGATAGGTTATAAGGTTGGGCTAATTGATGAAGAAAGATATCAGAAAGTGGTACAAAAAGAAGCATTAATTAGCAAAGAGGTTGAAAGATTAAATAACACACCAATCGGTGCCAATAAAGAAGTTCAGGATTTATTAATGAAGTACGAAAGTACATTATTAAAGACTGGTTCAAATTTGGCAGAGTTAATCAGAAGACCTGAATTAAGTTATGAAATGCTTGCTCCAATGGATAAAAATAGACCTGAATTGCCTAAAGATGTAATTGAACAAGTTAATATTAATATTAAATACGATGGTTATATTCAAAGACAGTTAAGACAGGTAGAACAATATAAAAAGTTAGAAAATAAAAGAATACCAGAAGATTTGGATTATTATGAAGTTCCAAGCCTTAGAATTGAGGCAAAACAAAAACTTGATAAAATCAGACCTATATCGGTAGGACAAGCATCCAGAATATCAGGTGTCTCTCCAGCAGATATATCAGTATTATTAGTATACTTGGAACACTTAAGAAGAAGTAAAAAA
>CALDJN010000435.1 GCA_937901695.1 uncultured Anaerocolumna sp. | reverse complement strand
ATACATTTCCTTTATTTTAACATTTTTTTATATGAGTGTAAAGAAATGAAAAAAGTAAATTCCGAATAATTACACTTTTATGTTATTTATATTCTTATTAAAAATGATTTATCTTTGCTCTGTACTTTTTCTTGAAGATTTACTACAAAGGATTGCAACAATCCCAGATATGCCCATTAGCATTGGATAGAACAGATAAGGTATAATCTCCATTGGTGCAATTGTGATGTCAACAGCAGCGGCACCTGCACTTGCATACAAGAGCTGCGCCCCATATGGAATAATTCCCTGCCAAACTGAGGTGAAGATATCAAGTAAAGCAGCTGTTCTTTTTGGTTCAATTCCAAACTCTTCCGAAATATCCTTCGCAATAGGTCCAGCTATGACAATCGCAATGGTATTATTAGCAGTAGAAATATCCACTAATGAACTTAACGCTGCTATACCAAGTTGAGCCCCTTTGTTTGTTTTAACTCGCTTCTGGTTTCGAATCAATGCTACGGCAAGTGCCAGTAAAAATGCAACAATGGCTGGCATTGCATAGAAGTCTTGAAACAATATTCCGCACCTATAAATATATCAAAAAAACTCCTATTGGGAGTAAACCGCTTAATTTTCCTTGTCTCATAAGTTGTTCCTTTCCTATCAAATACTCTGTTTTTATCAATACTTATTATATTACTAGGAAATACTTCTGTTTGTCAAACCCTTTTCACCTAGCTTTTTACTTTTTTATTTCTAGAATAAATATAGAATCTTTTGTAATATGAAAGAGCCAATATATGTTTCCATTAAACAGCCAAGGATTAAGGCAATTCCTAATACAAATATAAGACCTAAGTGTTTTACCACCCTTTCTATTTTCCCTTTCGAGCCAAGCCTCGTTTCATGGTACATACTTTTACATAACCAATAACCGGCTCTTAAACAGACAAAAGCAACAGGTAAATAAACAAGAAATTGGGGAAAAGTATAAGCAAATAAGAGCAATATTCCCTTGATTCCATAACGCATTAATATAACAGTAATAAATAATCCCATCTTAAATCCGCCATAAGACAAGGATAATGTAATATAAGGTATTCCTAATGCTGTGGAACAAAATATCCAAAATAAGATAAATATTCGGAGATTGTTCCATAAAACATACTTTAACAAGATGGAATGATTTATGATAGTATCTCTGATTTTTGATATATATTCACCGTCTATTATATTAATCTGATTCCAATATAAACTTTTAAATGCTACAGAAAATATAAATCCCAGAAAAAGTCCTGTTCCCAGAATAAGAATACCAATCTTCACTTCCCCAAATTTTCGTAGCTTTGATTTTAAGTATTGCATGAGCAAACCCCCTGCTTTATGTATAGCAAATCAAAATATGATTTGAGTGCCGGCTTTTGATACCCAAATCAGATATAGAAGTTGTACAAATAAACTATACCATAACATATGATTTTAGTAAGGAAAGTATTCCAAGGCTTTATACTAAGTATTCCAAGGCTTTATACTAAAACAAATAGTGGATATTGCAAAACGGTCATTTGGACCAGATATAGTAAAGTATCTATTTTATAAGTAGATTCTTTGCTATAGTGGATTCAAATGACCGTTTTTTATTTTACTACAGCCTTGATTTGATTATCAAAGGCTTAATATGGTTCATCACTAATGTATGTCATTGTTTAAGATAGCTTAACAATATTATAATCCCATCTTATTCTTGTACGCCAGAATTCCTGATATAGTCTTCCCATCCATAATTGTTCCATCATAGATAAGTGAAACTAATTCATCTAATGAATATTTTTCAATGGCTACATATTCATCCTCATCCAGATTCTGCTCTGAAGGTATTAAATCATAAGCACAGTAGATTCCGATTTTTTCATTACAAAATCCTACTGTGGTATATATATCAAGCAAATGCTCTACCTTTTCAGAACGATAACCTGTTTCTTCTTCTAATTCCCTTGCTGCACAGGTTTTCATATCTTCCCCTGGATTTAATCCTCCAGCAGGTATTTCAAGAGTGTATTGCTCCGGAGCATTACGATATTGCCTTACCATAATAATCTTTCCATCCTTGTCTACCGGAATAATGGCTGCTGCTCCTTTATGTTCTATAAAATCCCATTTTGCTGTCCTGCCATCCGGTAACTGCATGGTATCCTCATAAACATTGACAATGTGACCTTTATAAATAAGATTTCTTTGTAATCTTTTATGTTCGCTCATAGTTATTCTCTTTCTTATATTTATTTTCCTTCATTTATTTTCCTGCATTTGTTTATTTGTATTTTTTTCTTGTACTTATTTTCTTGCATTTATTCTTAAAATATATTTTCACAATATTTCTATATGTTGTTATAAATATATTTCTTCATTTTATCAATTCATATTATTTTTTCATACTAACTGCTTTCTCATAACAAGCATCCGTTGCTTTAATAACTGCATTTCGAAAACCATTTTCCTCAAGAGCAGCAACACCTGCAATAGTTGTTCCACCTGGTGAGCATACTTGATCCTTTAGCTTACCGGGATGTTCTTTCGTTTCTAACACCATCTTTGCTGCACCTAATACAGTTTGGGAAACCAAATCATAAGCTTTGTTTCTTGGTATTCCATACTTTACAACGCTGTCTGCCAAGGCTTCTATAAACATATAAACATAGGCAGGCGAGCTGCCACTGGCACATGCCACTGCATCCATAAGTTTCTCATCAAAGATTTCGTATTTGCCAAAGGAGTTAAAGAATCGATCAATTATGCTGTTCTCTTCTTTCGTAAATGTATCATCTGAGAAACAGATACCAGACATGCCTTCCCCAACCAAAGCTGGTGTGTTTGGCATTCCACGAACTACTCTAACAGATGAACCTAATGATTGTTTTATATTTTCGATTGGGAAACCTACTGCAATTGAGATTATTATATGTTCTTGATTTATAAAACTCTTGATTTCTTTAAAAACTTCCTCATATTTTTGCGGTTTAATTGCAAGAACAATATATTTACAAGAGGTTACAACGGAAACATTGTCAGGTGAATAATTAACTCCGGTTTCCTTCTCTACTAATTTACGTCTTTCATCACTTCCAGTTGTAAAAGTGACTGAATCCAATCCAAAGGCATTCTTAACACCACAAAGCATTGGATAACCCATGTTACCACAACCAATAAATCCAAACTTATCCATTGTACTTCCTCCTGTACATTAACAATATACTATTACAATGTTTTACTCCATTATAATGTTATACCTTATTATAATGTTTTTGCTTTATTATAATGTTTTATTTCATTATAATGTTTTAATCCATTATGGGATTCTAATCCATTATAGAATTTTAATCCATTATAAAGTTTATCTTATAATAATGATTTTAACAAATTCTCAATTCGGTCCAATCCCTTTTCAATCTGCTCAATAGATATTGCATAAGATAACCGGATATGATCATCAAATCCAAAATCACCACAAGGTACTACAGCTACATTATAATCATCAATTAGAATTTCTGCAAGCCTTGAAGTAGTTTCGATGGCTTTACCTTTATATATTTTATTTAATACTTTACTGGTATCAACAAATAAATAGAAAGCACCCTGGGGAATAATTGTATCAATATAAGGCATTGCATTTATTCTTTTTGCCATGTATTCTCTTCTCTTATCAAATTCCAGATTCATAATATGAACAGTTTCCTGAGGACCAACCAGAGCTTCCGTGGCAGCCTTTTGTGCAATGGAGTTTGGGTTAGAGGTTTGATGACTTTGTATACTGCTCATTAATTTTGCTATTTCTTTGGAAGAGCCGGTGTATCCTATTCTCCATCCAGTCATGGCATAACTCTTGGATAATCCGCTACAGGTAATGGTTCTCTTAAAAATTTCATCATTTAAAGAGCCAATGCTTATATGTTGATTTTTACCATACACTAGATACTCATATATCTCATCGGATACTACATAAATATCTTTTTCTACAATCACTTTAGCTATAGATTCCAATTCTTCTTTTGTATAGACCATGCCGGTTGGATTGCTGGGTGAATTCAATATAAAAGCTTTTGTTTTATCTGTACACGCAGCTGCAATCTGCTCTGCCGTAACTTTATAATTCTGAGATTTATCTGCATGAATAATTACAGGTACGCCATCTGCCAATTTCACGATTTCCGGATAACTTAGCCAATAAGGTGCCGGAATAATAACTTCATCACCATGATTTAGAATAGCTTCAAATATATTAGTCAAGGAATGCTTTCCGCCATTACTAATTACAATTTGCTCCGGTGCATAATTTAATTTATTAAAAGCCTTAAACTTCTTACTGACTGCTTCTTTTAATTCTACGGTACCTGAAGCAGGTGTATATTTTGTAAATCCATCATGAATTGCCTTTATAGCAGCATCGTTAATATTATCAGGTGTGTTAAAGTCAGGTTCTCCTGCTCCGAAACCGACCACATCGATACCTTGTAATTTTAATTCCTTTGCCCTTGCAGTAATCGCAAGTGTTGAAGATGGCTTAACCGCCTGCGCTTTCTTTGATAGTGTTAGTGACATAGTTTTCCTCCTTAAACAACCTATGGAATACGATTCCTAATAATATGCAGATTCTTAGATTATGAAATATTGTTCATGATGAATCTATAGAGAATATTCCATCTTTTGTAATTTTATTATTATATTATAATTGTATACAATAATACATTTATTTTTATTATACATTCTATATGATTTTTTTTCATATTGCAAGTAAAAATTATATTCTAATGAAATATTTATGCAATTAATCTACTGGACTTTTTATACATATAAATTCTAATTATAATATCTATAACTAACAATAATAACTGGATATTCGGTACTTGAAAATAGCAGAGCAAACACATACGCTTTACTAGAGTAGTCTTACTTGCTAATTGAATTCTAATGCATAATAAGTTGAGAATTTTATAGGATTATGTTATATTTGATTTGCGTGTCAAAACTCTTATCTTAATTAAATTATGAATAGTATATATATGCAACGCTATTCATTCAATAAACTATATTAGAGTTTTGACGCGCAAATCATATTTTATAAGAAAAAATATAACGAAAGGATACATTGCAACTGCCCTTTATACAGATTACATGGCAGTATCCCATCTAAATCAGGTGTGATAGGCAATGGGTAAAACGATGAAAAGGACTTTGATTAAAAATGCAAAATATATTGTAACCTGTGATAAAAATGACAATTTATATGAGAATGGTTTTA
>CALDJN010000434.1 GCA_937901695.1 uncultured Anaerocolumna sp. | reverse complement strand
AGGTATGTTTCAGCTTGTTTGTGTCCGTCAGGACATTCTTGAAGCAGTTGGTATGACAGATCTTAATACCGCGGATGATTTAAAGGAATTTGCAACGAGGGTGAAAGAGCAATTTCCTGAAATGAAGGGTCCTGCAGATGTTATCATTAAGCCTTTAACTAGAAACTTTGCGGAAGAGCAATACAACTTTATAGCTGCTCAAGAAATGGTTGTATTTGGAGAGGAAAGTCATAAGGCATATAATTATTATGCAACGGAAGCGTTCCAAGAGGTGGCAAAATTCAATCGAAGCATGTATGAAGCTGGTTTATATACAGAAGATTTAACCATTAAATATAACGAGAGAGATAGCCGTATGCAGACCGGATTATATCTGTGGGTAGAAGGATTTTTAGGAAAAGATATGGAGATAATCGATACCGTTAAAGCGAATGCGCCTGATGCAAGATTAAAAACTTATCTTTTGAAAGAAGAAGAACCTCGTTACATAACCTCTGCAGGTGGTGAGGTACTATGTATTCCTAATACTGCTCCAAACCCAGAAGGAGCAATGAAGTTCTTAAATTGGCTTTATACTTCTCAAGAGAATTATCTATTCGCACTATATGGTGTTGAAGGTAAGGACTATGAAATTGTTGATGGAAGAATTAATAAAATATCTGCAAATGATTTCTTCTATGAGTGGATGTTCCGTAATCAAAACTATCAACTTTTTGGACCTGAGGTGGAGCAGGAGTATATTGATAGTTATCTAGCATGGGATGATGAAGCTCTTACATCCAAATCAATGGGCTTCCGCTTTAATAATGAAAATGTAAAAGATATTGAAACCCGTATCGCTGAAGTTGCAGGTAAAGATCTACTGTCGATTCAATGTGGATTTGTTGATTTTGAAACCGAGTATCCGAAAGCAATGGAAAAATTAAAGGCTGCAGGTATGGATGAGTATGTAGCAGAGGTACAAAGACAGTTAGATGAATTCTTAGCTTCTAAAGAGGTAAAGTAGAACGTAATAAAATAAAAAATTGTAACTTTATAAACTAATTAGTTATAAAGGTCGCTGAAAGAAATCACTCTGAAGGCGACCTTTTTATAGGAATGGCTTTCATGATGTCTGCGTATCAAATCAATCAGTAGTTTTCTGTGCACAAATCATGGCTTTTTGGATAAAGAATTTTGAAGGATTTACTACTATAATTAAAGTATCTTAAAGAAGACGGAGTAGAGATTGCTAGAAACAACAGTCGATAGGGTTATTTGAATGCATCGGAAATTGCATTTGGATAGGTCTATAGGAAACGTGAAACGAATGATAATTACATAGGTTAGGAGATGTGTGGTATGAAAGAACCAGTATTAGTTATTATGGCTGCCGGAATGGGTAGTCGGTATGGTGGCTTAAAGCAAATTGATCCGGTGGATACAAATGGAAATCTAATTATTGATTTCTCAATCTATGATGCGGTAAAAGCAGGATTTAAAAAGGTTATCTTCATCATAAAGAAGGAAATTGAAGAGGATTTTAAAACGGTGATTGGAAATCGTATGGCGAAATACATCGATGTAGAGTATGTATACCAAGCACTGGATAATTTGCCAGAGGGTTTTGATGTTCCGGAGGGAAGAGTCAAGCCATGGGGTACCGGACATGCGATTTTAAGTTGCATCAACAATATTGATGGACCATTTGCAGTAATTAATGCAGATGATTACTATGGAAGCCATGCATTTTCGATGGTTTATGATTGGCTAAAGGATGCCAAGGACGATGATAAGTATCGCTATATGATGGTCGGATATATTTTAGCCAATACCTTAACGGAGAATGGGCATGTGGCAAGAGGTATCTGTCAAGTTACCTCCGATGGTAAGTTGGAGAAAATTGATGAGAGAACCCATATAGAGAAAAGAGGGGAAGGTGCAACCTATACCGAAGATGATGGCAAGACTTGGGTAGAGCTTTCAGCAACTAGCACAGTTTCCATGAATATGTGGGGATTTACAGATAGTATCCTCAAGGAGTTAAAAAATCGTTTTCAGAAATTCTTAGAGAAGGATGCAGTTAACAACCCTTTGAAAGCAGAATATTTTCTCCCTAGCGTAGTACAGGAATTACTAGAGGAAAATAAAACAACGGTTCAGGTATTAAAGTCTGAGGATAAATGGTATGGCGTAACCTACAAAGAGGATAAAGAAGACGTCGTGAATGCGATTAAGAAATTAAAGGCGAATGGAGTTTACCCGGAAATCTTATGGGGAAATTAAAGAGGAGGAAAGTTAAAAATGACAAGAGAAGAAGAATGCGCTAAGATAAATAAAGCAATTGAAGCAATCGATTTTAAGGGAGAATATTTGAGTCATGAGAAATATGGCTCCGGTCATATCAATGATACTTTTCTCGCATGTTTCAAAAAGGAAGATAATTCAACAATAAAATACATCTTACAAAGAATGAATCACCATATCTTTAACCCTGAGAAGCTAATGGAGAATATATGTAATGTAACATCCTTCCTTAGAGAAAAGATTGAAAAAACTGGTGGGGATCCGAACAGGGAAACGATGAATGTTATTCCTACAAAAGATGGCAAATCTTATTTTACAGACAGCATTGGTTCCTGCTGGAGAGCTTATGTATTTATTGAAGATGCTACGAGCTTTGATAAAGTAGAAAAACCAGAGGATTTCTATCAAAGTGCCGTTGCATTTGGACGTTTTCAAAATCTATTATCCGATTTTAAAGCGGATGCCTTGCATGAAACGATTGTAGACTTTCATAATACACCAAAACGATTTGAAACATTCAAAGAAGCAGTTAAAAAGGATGGTCTTAACCGTGCTTCTAGCGTAAAAGAAGAGATTGCATTTGTTATGAATCGTGCAGAAGATATGAAAATCTGTATGGAAATGTTAGAGAAAGGGGAACTTCCACTAAGGGTAACCCATAATGATACCAAGCTGAACAATGTTATGATTGATAACAAGACGGGGAATGGATTGTGCGTCATTGACTTGGATACGGTTATGCCTGGACTGTCGATCTTTGATTTCGGTGATTCCATCCGTTTTGGTGCAAATACCGCAATGGAGGATGAGAAAGACTTATCTAAGGTATCCTTGGATTTAAACTTATTTGAGCAATATACATCTGGCTTTTTGGAAGGCTGCCATGGAAGTTTAACTGAGAATGAACTTCGTATGCTTCCAATGGGTGCTAAAATGATGACATTAGAATGTGGTATGCGATTTTTGACGGATTATCTTCAAGGAGATGTTTATTTTAATATTCATCGACCAGAGCATAATTTGGATCGCTGCAGAACGCAATTTACGCTTGTTGAAGACATGGAGCGTAAGAAGAATCAAATGCATCAAATTATTAATAAACTAAGTTAGTAAAATTGGTTCAATATAGAAAGGAGCGATTTGCTATGGCGATTTTAGTTACTGGCGGTGCTGGATATATAGGCAGTCATACATGTGTAGAACTCATTCAAGAAGGTTATGAAGTGGTGGTAGTTGACAATCTTAGCAATTCGAAGGAAGAAGCCTTAAGAAGAGTAGAAAAGATTACAGGAAAGAAAGTAAAGTTTTATAAGACGGATCTATTGGATCGTGAAGGACTAGAGGGAATATTTGAGAAGGAAAGGATTGAATCAGTAATCCATTTTGCAGGTTTAAAAGCAGTAGGTGAATCAGTACAGAAACCCTTAGAGTATTATCATAATAATATTACAGCTACCTTAATCCTCTGCGATGTGATGAGAAAATTCGCTGTGAAAAATATCGTATTCAGTTCTTCGGCAACGGTATATGGTAATCCTGCAACGGCTCCTATTAACGAGGATTTTCCGCTTTCTGCAACCAACCCTTATGGAAGAACAAAGCTTTTTATTGAAGAAATCCTTCGAGATTTATATGTAGCAGATAAAGAATGGAATATCATTATCCTGCGTTATTTTAACCCGGTAGGTGCTCATAAGAGTGGTACTATAGGGGAAGATCCACAAGGGATTCCAAACAACTTGGTACCGTACATTACTCAGGTAGCTGTTGGAAAACTGGAGAAACTAGGCATATTCGGTGATGACTATGACACATCAGATGGTACCGGTGTTCGTGACTACATCCATGTTGTTGATTTGGCCAATGGCCATGTGAAAGCAATCGAAAAGCTCCAAAGTAATCCAGGTGTATGCATCTATAATTTAGGAACTGGAAATGGCTATAGTGTACTTGATATGGTGAAGGCATTTTCTAAAGTATGTGGTAAGGAAATCCCATATGAAATAAAGAAAAGACGTTCCGGCGATATTGCTACCTGCTACGCGGATCCTTCCTTAGCAGAAAAAGAACTAGGATGGAAAGCGGTTAGAGGGCTGGATGAGATGTGTGAGGATTCATGGAGATGGCAGAGTGCTAATCCGAAAGGCTATGAGGTGTAGAAAATTCTATATGAATGAGTAGGAAAAATATGATTAAATTCTAGTATATAAACAGAAATATATAGTACATAAAGGGAGTGACAATTATATATCAAATTAAAACGATACAAGTAATGGATCAACTAAAAGAATGTCCGACCTTTGAAATTAACCATTTTCAATGGAACAATGTGTATCAGCCAAAAGCCTTTGGGCAGATGGCGATGATGGAAAACTACGGATTTGTTGTATCTATGACGGCAGTAGAGAAGAATCCGCTTCGGAGATATACGAAAAATGAAGATCCGGTTTATATGGATAGTGGATTAGAGGCTTTTATAAACTTTAATCCGGAAGCAGGGAAGGATTACTTTAACTTTGAAATGAATGCAAACGGTGCCATTCTTAGTGGCTTCGGATATGGAAGAGATAGAAAAAGAGTGATTGATATAACGACATATCGACCAGTCTGTACAGCGGCTATTGTAGAGGATTCCTGGAATGTAATACTGAGAATTCCAATGGAATTAATAGAGGATGTGTATGGAATCGCTACTCCTAAAAAAGGGGATATCATAACCTGCAACTTTTTTAAGATCTCAGAAGATCCGGAGCTTGAACATTATGCAAGCTTTGCGCCGGTTACTAGTGAGAAACCCAATTTCCACCTTTCTGAGTTTTTCAGTGAGGCTGTAATCATAGACGGCTTAAAAAATAATATTTAATAGAAATTAACGGAGTCATTTTGTGATTATCGTCCATTGCTATATATAAGATTCTATGGTAGAATTCGAAGATATAGTAATGTACAGATATTGGAAAGGGACTTTATGACGAATATTGAGAAACTATCAAATGGCATTAGGGTCGTTATGGAACCTATGCCATATTTAAAGAGTACTGCTTTTGGAGTGTGGGTGAAGGTAGGCTCTAGATATGAGAATAAGACTAATAACGGGATTGCCCATGTAATTGAGCATATGCTTTTTAAAGGGACTAAGAATAGAAGTGCTAAAGACTTAGCAGATGAAATGGCTAAGATAGGCGGTAATGTTAACGCATATACCAGTAAGGAATGTACATCTTATTATGGAACCACTCTCAGTGAACACTTGCCAATAGCAGTAGATATTATTTCTGATATGATTAAGAATTCTCTCTTTGATGATAAGGACCTAAAGAAAGAAAAAAGAGTTATTATTGAAGAAATAGATATGTATGATGATTCCCCAGAGGATTTATCCCATGAGATGCTTCAGATGAAGATATGGGAGGACCATCCTTTAGGATATCAGGTTTCAGGAACAAAAAAGATTGTCAGAAGCATTACTCGAGAACAGATATTAGATTTTATGAATACATATTATGTTGGAGAGAACATGATTATCTCTATAGCAGGCCAATTTGACCAAGAGGAAGTTATGGAGCTTTTAGAAGAGAAGTTCGGAGGTATTAAATGTAGTTTCGATAATGAAAGTACGATTATAGCTACTCCAGAGTATCATAAGATTTTCTATAAAAAAGAGAAGGATGTGGAACAGCTTCATCTTAATATTGGATTTGACTGTATATCCTCCTTGTCTGAGGAACAGTATACTTACTCAGTTCTTAACTCTATATTAGGAGGAAGTATTAATTCAAGACTATTCCTACAGGTAAGAGATAAAAGTGGCTTAACCTATAGTATATATTCTTATGAGAGTTCATATATGGATACTGGTCTGTTCCAGATATATGCAGCCATGAATCCATCACAGTCTACAACTGTAGTAGAAAAGATTAAAGCTATTATAAAGGATATTCGAAAGAATGGGGTAACCCCTGATGAACTATCAATGACTAAAGAACAGCTTAAAACGGAGATAATCCTTGGAAATGAAAGTGCTAAAAGTCGCATGAACTTCAATGGGAAGTCCATGCTTTTTAGAGCTAGAGTTATTACTTTAGATGAGATGGTGGAAGGCCTTGATAAGGTTAGTATAGAGGATGTTAAGAACTTCGCTAATAAATATCTGGATTTATCTAATTGCTCTGTGTCATTAGTTGGTAATATTAAAGACTATTTTGTAGAGTCCATCTAACATTTTGTTGCATAAAGGAAAACAATTAAACAAATATATTGTATAAAGACTAATACTTTAATATAATAAATCCATAAGTATTAGTTTTAGTTAACCTTAATTATGCCAGAATAGATTAGAAAAGTTCTAAGTCAGGGGTTCAAAATAAGGAGCCTGAACGAAC
>CALDJN010000433.1 GCA_937901695.1 uncultured Anaerocolumna sp. | reverse complement strand
GTCAGCACAAAACGCTAACTAAGTATTTCTAAGTTTCACACTAGGAAGAACTCCACCATGAGAATCCATTGGAATTCTCATGGCGAACTTCTTAATCCATTATTTGAGATGTCGCTTTGCGACATCATGTCGGGAAGTGTGAAAGAAAAGCATTTTCACACCAGGAAGAACTTCAAAAGGAACTCTAAAATAAATTTCCAAAGAACTTCATTTGGAATTCTCATTTTGAACTTTTTCATCCATTATTTATGATGCCACAAAGCGGCATCATATCGGGAAGTGTGAGGATTTAATAAGTATTTAATGAAACTAGGAGGGTTTAAGGATGGCAGTTATCGAAGAATTAATTCGTGAAGAAGGTAATGGAACAATTAGTTTTGGCAATTACACCCTTAAGGAAAAATCAAAAGTATCTGATTTTGAACACGGGGGAGACCTTTATAAGGTTAAAACATTTAAGGAAATTACAAAGCTAGAGAAGAATGGTTTATTCATTTATGAGTCTGTTCCAGGAACTGCAGTAAAGAATTTAAATATAACTGACAGAGAAGTTAGTTTCGATGTAGAAGGTTTTGAAGATACACAAATAACTTTAGAACTTGAAGCAGAGAAAGAGTATAAAGTCTATGTTGATGACACCAATATCGGAAAGATGAAGACAAATCTAGGTGGTAAATTAGTACTAAGTGTAGAATTAAATACATGTCAACGTTCAGCAGTAAGGGTAGTAAAACTTTAAAATACTCTATGTAAGAATTTTGGAACTGTTTGGAATCATAATGACTTTAAAGTCACAATGACCTAGACAGTTCCTTTTTTCTATTCTGTCATTGCTATGAAAGTGTGTCATTCTGAGCAAAAATTCAACGAAGTTGAATTGCGAAGAATCTCTTTCGTTCATAGTGGTGTTGTTAAACGTGATAATTCTGAGGTTGTATTCCCTCCTGCCATTCTATGAAAGCGTGTCATTCTGAGGGAGAATTCAGCTTGCTGAATTATGCCCGAAGAATCCCCTCTTTTAAAGGAGTACAATACTAATTTCGCAAAAAATCCCGAAAACTTTCTTTTTATTGACATAATGCCTGTTTTAGTTATATATTAGTAATGATATGATGGAATTTATTTGTAATAGCAATAAAGTAAAGACACGGAAGGGGTACCTATGGCAAAAAGTAAGACAGTATTCTACTGCAAAGAATGTGGGTATGAAGCGTCCAAATGGATGGGACAATGCCCTGGCTGTAAACAGTGGGATACATTTGTAGAAGAACCTATAGTAAAAAAAACAATACATTCGGGCACCAGTGTAAAACACCCAGAGCCTGAACTATTATCAAAGGTAACAACAACTGGAGAAGAAAGAGTAATAACAGGAATCGGCGAATTGGATAGAGTGTTAGGCGGCGGAATTGTTATCGGTTCCTTAGTATTAGTAGGAGGAGATCCCGGTATCGGAAAATCTACTCTGCTTTTACAAATGTGCCGTGAATTATCAGCTAAAGGACATAAAATATTATATATTTCCGGTGAAGAATCTTTAAAACAAATAAAAATGCGTGCAGAAAGATTAGGTAAGTTTGAAGGGGAACTACTTTTACTTAGTGAAACAAATTTAGACCTTATTGAAGATACTATTCGGAAGTTATCACCTGAAATTGTAATTATAGATTCCATTCAAACAATGTTTAAAGAAGAAATAGGCGCAGCACCAGGCAGTGTAAGTCAAGTAAGGGAAACAACCGGAACATTGATGCGAATTGGAAAAGGTTTAGGCATATCCATCTTTATCGTTGGACATGTTACGAAAGAAGGCGTAGTTGCCGGACCAAGAGTATTAGAACACATGGTAGATACGGTATTATATTTTGAAGGTGATAATTCGGCTTCCTATCGTATCCTTCGTGCAGTGAAAAACCGCTTTGGCTCTACTAACGAGATTGGTGTATTTGAAATGCGAAATGAAGGATTGGCAGAGGTGAGCAACCCTTCCGAGTTTATGTTACAGGGAAAACCTGAAGGAGAACCAGGATCTGTAGTAGCGGCTTCTCTAGAGGGAACCAGAACCATTTTAGTAGAAGTGCAAGCACTTATATGCCAGACGAACTTTAATATACCAAGAAGAACTGCAGCAGGAACTGATTTTAATCGAGTGAATCTGCTGATGGCAGTGATAGAAAAACGATTAGGTGTTCATATGTCCGGTATGGACGCATATATTAACGTTGCTGGTGGAATGAGAATATATGAACCTGCACTTGATTTAGCCATGGTACTTGCCATACTATCCAGTTACAAAAACAAAGAACTAGACAGCAAAACCTTGTGTTTTGGTGAAGTTGGTCTAACCGGAGAAGTAAGAGCTGTTAATATGGCGGAACAACGGGTTATAGAAGCATCGAAAATGGGTTATGAGGTTTGTATTTTACCACAAGTAAATAAAGAAGTTATTAAGAATTCAAAGATTAAATTAATCGGTATTAGAAATATTAGGGAGATTTTAAGCCTGTTAAAATAAATGGATAAAATAAATGGATAAAATAATAACAATGTAATTATGGGAGAAGCATATTAAAAGTCTTTGAAAAATCAAGAACATTATAAAATAATAACAATGTAATTATGGGAGGAAAAATAATGGGGGTACAATTACATGTAGAAAGGGTAGAGAAAAGTTCAAAAGATAACTTTTTTCACCTAAAATCAATATTAGAACAATTAGAAGCCAATCAACTCATCATAGAAATGAAAGCCTATGATGCAATTAACAGTTCGGATATGCTACTGAATATTGTAAAGGAAGGGCTTCATTCTGTAGATTCGCTACTATATGATGAGAAAATAGGAATGATAAGGCCCATAGAGGAATCTGCCCTTAATATAACTCCAAAAGAAGAAATACAGAATAGGACTTACCCATTTATAGAAATCATGAATTCTATTTTAGAAGCTGCATACATTTCAAGCCAGGTATCTAGAGACATAGAGCATGAAATAGCAAATCAAGGTGAAATTATAGATGATATAAAATGTAAATTGAAAAATAATGTGATGACTAATAAATAAAACATAAGGCTATTGTATGTCAATTTCCTACCACTTAGTACTGGCTAACGGTAACGTTAGCTGGTTACTAGTCATAGTATCTTACAAATACAATAGCCCTTTTTCAAATATTGGATAAGGAAAGAATCCTTATCCCTCATAAGTTTTATGTCTGAGGTTGTGCTTCTTCTTCAGACACGATTTCTTCCAAAACATGAATTAAATCATGAATACTATATAGTTGAACATTTTTTTCTAATATAACATCTTGTAATTCTGTAGAAAGGGTTTCAAATTTTTCCCTTAA
>CALDJN010000432.1 GCA_937901695.1 uncultured Anaerocolumna sp. | reverse complement strand
TAAGTACCATTCCTACGACCTATATGTGGGTTTCTCCCGTACCAGAGAAATGGTTAACCAAGTACAATCTTATGCAGCGAAGGTGCAAAGTCTCTGGTCACAGGTTTAAGGATGTGTTTATCTATTCTAAGGATTACAAGCTTACTCCACTTGAACGTAAATTTATTGATAAAATATCGGAAGTAAAGAATGAGGTAGCCTTTAAAGAATATAAGTAAAGCGGACTCTTTCTTTTTAGTTTATACTCATAATGGAATATCCATATTCCATTATGAGTATTTTATACGTTGTATGATAAATATTTATCAAATAGATTTCTGCAATTATGAATAGCAAACAAGCAAATTCTTTGATAATTTGAATAAATAATAGGGAAAAACAAAGATTAATGTAATAATAATAAATATATTAATAATGGAATAAGGATAAAGTAAATTTGCATTTGACATTTGGAGAAAAGATTGTTAAAATATAAACAAACAAATTAATAAAACAATACATCAATAAAATATTGCATTACATTATGGCTAAAATAGTCTATAAGACATCTATTTAATTAAGGAGGAAATAAATATGTTAAGATTTACAATACCCAGAGATGTTTATCATGGTAAAGGATCCATTGAAGCTTTAAAGACTTTAACTGGAACAAAAGCTATCGTTGTTGTTGGCGGCGGAAGCATGAAACGTTTCGGATTTTTGGATAAAGTTGTTGAATATCTAAAAGAAGCAGGGATGGAAGTTAAATTATTTGAAGGGGTAGAACCAGATCCTTCTGTTGAAACAGTTATGAAAGGTGCTGCAGTAATGCGTGAGTTCCAGCCAGACTGGATTGTATCAATTGGTGGTTGTTCACCTATTGATGCAGCAAAAGCAATGTGGACTTTCTATGAGTATCCAGAGACAACATTTGAAGATCTTTGCATACCGTTTAATTTCCCAACACTTCGTACGAAAGCTAAATTCTGTGCCATTCCTTCTACTTCAGGTACTGCAACCGAAGTAACAGCATTTTCTGTAATTACAGATTATGCAAAGGGTATTAAATATCCTTTGGCTGATTTTAATATAACACCAGATGTTGCAATTGTAGATCCTGATTTGGCTGAAACCATGCCTAAGAAACTTACAGCTCATACTGGAATGGATGCAATGACACATGCCATTGAAGCCTATGTTTCTACATTAAACAGTGATTATACTGATCCATTAGCACTTCATGCCATTAAAATGGTAAGTGAATATCTGGAAAAATCTTACAACGGAGATATGGAAGCTCGTGCCAGAATGCATAATGCCCAATGTCTTGCTGGTATGGCATTTTCTAATGCACTTCTTGGTATTGTACACTCTATGGCACATAAAACCGGTGCAGCATATAGTGGTGGCCATATTGTACATGGCTGTGCCAATGCAATGTATCTTCCAAAGGTTATTAAATATAATTCTAAGGATGAAACTGCAGCAAAACGTTATGCACAGATTGCCTCCTTCTTGGGACTGGAACCTAGTGCCGATGCATTAATCAAACACATCAATGAAATGAATAAAGCATTAAGTATTCCTTCCTGCATAAAGGATTATGAAGGTGGAATTATTGACGAGAAAGAATTCCTTGAAAAACTTCCTAAAGTAGCAGAACTTGCTGTTGGTGATGCATGTACCGGATCTAATCCAAGAGCAATCACTCCTAAGGTAATGGAAAAATTATTATATTGCTGTTATTACGATACAGAAGTAGATTTCTAAATAATTACTTTAATATATTACTAACACTAACATGAAAAAGAGAATTATATAAGAGGCTTTTGCAAAATAGTGATATGCTCTCTCCTAGGTAAACAAGTAAAATGATAAAAACACTTGTTACTTAGAAGGGAGCATATCGCTATAAGCAAAAGCTTCTTTGCATTTAATCTCATCAGGAGTTCAAGCTTCTGATGAAATGCCACGTAGTGGCAATGAGGTTATGAGTAAGTAGCATAAAGGGATAAACTTGCCTGCCGGCAAGTGGAATATCTACTTTGGCCAAATCAAACCATTTCTGCAAGCACCTTAGAGACAGTTTCGACCTGATTTCTAACGCAGATTAGGAGTAACTATTATGCATAATTACTAAAAATCATAGTATAATCACTAAAAATCATAAAATCTTGACAAAAAATTGTTACATGTATATAATGGAAACGTTGAATGTGTTAAAATACGGAAGAAAATACGGAAGAAAATTAAGAAGAAAATAAAGAAGAAAACAAAAAGATAAATGACATTGTTGCAGGCTGAACTGTAACAATGACATAGAAGATTATATTATTCCTGGTAGCCTGAATAATAATCAAGGTATTTTTGGTGATATTATTAGCCAGAAGAATCTTGGAAAGGAGGTAAGGATGCTAAAAGTAATCATAGCAGATGATGAAGATAAAATATGCCAGCTAATATATAAATTAATTGACTGGGGTTCTCTGGATATGAAGGTTGAGGCAATTGCACATAATGGTATTGAAGCTTTGGAATTAGCAAAGTTACATAACCCGGATATTATAATTACAGATATTAGAATGCCTGGTTATGACGGTCTGGAATTCATATCAAGAACCAGAGAAATAAATCCCGATATCCAATTCGTTATCATCAGCGGTTATCAACAATTTGAATATGCCCAGAAAGCGATTAAATATGGAGTCATTGACTATTTGCTTAAACCAATTAAGAAGAATGAACTTTTTGCTACTTTAACCAAGATAAAGAATCAATATTTAGAACGGGTAGATTTGTTGACGAAAGAAGAGCAGTCGGAGTTAAGTATAAGAAATAATATCAATAAATTGAGAACCAGATTGTTCAGTGCAGTGCTATTTTATAATAGGACAAAAGACATAACCATTGATTCTGTAAATAATGATTATGGTTACAAATTTAAAGAAGGCTTATTTCAAATCATAATCGTAAAATTAGATGGTGTTGGGCGGTCTTATTCGACTACGGTCACCTTTCTTGAAGAGAAAATACTGAAAATAATTCAAAATAATTTAAATGAATATTGTTATGATTTGGAAAAATATTTTGAAAATAATATAATCTATTGTATCATAAACTACAATCCTAATAATAAAAAGAATGTTAGGCGCAAATGTAAGATATTAATGGATGAACTACTTTTACAAAAAGAAATATTTGAAAGTTTAGAGGTTACAATGGGACTTGGCACAGTGGAAAATGATATTCATATGATTGATAATTCATACAAGGCAGCTATCTTGGCATATGAGCAAAGACTGGTGCTTGGAACCAATAGGGTAATAGAAGGTGCAATAACAACTTCTAATAACCTTGTTGAAAGCAGTCTGTTTCATGACTTTAACAAAGACATGAAAGCTGCACTGGAAAGGCTGGATAAAGAAGCAGTTACCTCGGCAATCCATTACATAAGGGAAGGTTTAAGAAACCGGCCGGAAACCAGTGGACATGAACTGCTTCAAATGACCAAGGAGATATGTAATCTGTTTTTATTTACCATGCATTATAATAAGTTTCCCGTAGATGGGGGAGATAACTTTCTTGAAAACTTTAGCATGAATGTCAATGATATTGGTTCCGTCTATAAATTATATCAATATCTTACAGATGTTATTGTTAATAGTATGGATAAGATAATAGAAGACAAGAGACAGAGTGATACAAGGCCAATTCGGGATGCAAAGCAATTTATTCAAACCAATTATAAGAGACAGATAACATTGGAAGAGGTTAGTGGAAAAGTTGGCTTTAATGCTACATATTTCAGTTCGTTATTTAAGAAAGAAACCGGTTATACTTTTTTGGAGTATCTCTCAGAGATACGTATTAATAAAGCAAAAGAACTATTAAAGGATACTAATTACAGTATTATGGTAATCTGCGAGCATGTAGGTTACAGTGATATTAAGCATTTTACGAAAACCTTTGTAAAATATACTAGCTTAAAACCAAATGAATATCGAAAGTTATATTCATAATGAAGGGATAGAAAGTACAATGAAACATAAAAGCAGGTATCTTTCCTTTAGGGTTGGCATAATATTTTGTTTAATGACATTACTGGCATTTATAATGCTTATTTTTCTTACAATTATTGCATTAAGAGACAATAAGTACCTTATATTTGCAGCTGCCTTATATATTGCCTTTATAGTACTTCTTTACTTAAGCTACAGATGGGTATATAAACCTTATCAGGAGACAAATAAAACACTGAGTCTGTTTTCAGAAGGTTCTATTTTACAGGGAATCTTTGATCTAAGGTGTCCATTAAGTGAACAGATGGATGATGCAACAAAACGGTTTGAAGTCATGTTAGATACAAAAGAGCTATTTAAGCTTTCCAAGAAACAAGCTGAGTATTTGGCATTGCAAAACCAAATTAATCCCCATTTTTTATATAATACTCTGGAGGGTATACGCAGCGAAGCCTTATGCGCGGGCATGGATGGAGTTGCCAATATGACAGAGGCTCTCAGCACCTTTTTCCGATATACCATATCCAATGTGGATCACTTGGTTACACTGGAAGATGAACTTTCTAATATACAGAATTATTATATGATACAACAATACCGCTTTGGCGACCGGCTGAATGTAAGCGTAGAATATCAGGAGGAAGACGAAAAGGACGTATTAATGCTCTTATTACCCAAGCTGACACTTCAGCCAATTGTGGAGAATTCCATTTATCATGGAATCGAGCGAAAGATAGGAAAGGGCAATCTTAGAATAAAGCTACAGACAACTACGGACCGCCTGATTATTGTAATATCAGACGATGGCCTTGGAATTGAAAAGGAACAGCTTGATTTACTCAATAAAAAACTTCGCTCCACCTATCTGGATGATGTCACCCAGGTAAAAGGTAAACAAGGCGGAATAGCCATAGTAAATGTAAACAATCGTATTAAATTGCTATTTGGTGATGAATATGGAATCTATATTACAAGCACCACTAATGTTGGTACAGATGTCACTATTACGTTACCAAAAGT
>CALDJN010000431.1 GCA_937901695.1 uncultured Anaerocolumna sp. | reverse complement strand
CAAAGCATGGGAATACCAGGTAAGGTTGATGATCCAGAGTTTTTAAATCATATGGAAAGATTGATTGAGATATGTAAGAATGCTGGAAAAGTTGCCGGTATTCATGGAGGTACTGTTGAGGCAATAACGGAATGGTATAATCGTGGAATGACTGTAAATACAGGCCAAAGTGAGGTAGGTTACTTCTTGAATGCTGCAAAAGGATTTGTAGAACAAACAAAAGCTAAATTCTAAAAAGTAAATTCAAATTTGTGCGAATGTGATTTAAGGTTAGAGCTAGTATATAATCTTATGCTAGGAGTTAATAAAGATTTCAAGCTAATATTGAAATATATAAATATTTAGGAGATGAAATTATGTTAATGACTATTGAAGAAAAACTAGAATTTTTAAGTGAATGTGAAACAGGGTATGTGACCGACGCTTTAAACTTGCTTGGAATACAAAACTGTTGGATTGAAAACGTTTTGCCTTTGAAGTCCAGGAAGGCAATTG
This sequence comes from uncultured Anaerocolumna sp., assembly GCA_937901695.1. Lineage (GTDB taxonomy): Bacteria > Bacillota > Clostridia > Lachnospirales > Lachnospiraceae > Anaerocolumna. The sequence goes on along the minus strand of CALDJN010000431.1, from coordinate 4,742 downwards.
TTGGGCAAGCATTTACTGCACAACTCATAAGGATTAGAGGAGATGAAAAATGTTATACTCTATATGAGGTAGCTGAAGAATGTCCAGCAAATAGGATATTAGTTTATTCAGGTACAGAAGGATATGCTTTACTTGGAGAAAATATTTCAACAAATATGTGTAATAAGGGTATAAAAGCCGTAGTTTTGGATGGAAAATGCAGGGATATTGACGGCATCACAGAGCTTACAATGCCGGTATTCTGTCAGGGAGCTACTACTCGTCTTACGCCTAAGGACTTACAGATTACTAAAATTGATGTGCCCATCTTTATTGGAGGAGCAAAAGTAAATTCGGGGGATATCGTTGTTGGAGATTCAGATGGTGTAGTTATTATACCTTTAGAAAGATTGGACGATGTTTTAAAACAAATTGAGTGGGTAGCAAAAGTTGAGCATGAAGCAGCAGAAGCGCTTAAGAATAAGGTCAGTATCGAAGAATTTAAAAAGATCATAGCGAAAAAGAAAAAACCTTGCGTTTAAGAATAATGAGGAACCTTTAGAAATTATGTAGAATCTATTAAAATTAGAATAGATTAAGAATTAACAATTATATGGAGGTATTAAAATGAAAAAACCGACAAGTATTATTCTGGTTATTGTTATGTTGGCTGTTATGATTACTGGTTGTACGGCACCTGCAAGTAATGCAACAGAACCAGAGAAAGAGACTGAAACAGAAGAAACTCAGCAAACGGAAGAAGCGCCTAAAACAGTAGCTGATGATTATCCAAAAAACCCAATAACGATTACTGTAGCTGCAACTGCTGGAGGCTCCACTGATACAGCATTTCGCCTTCTTACTCCGTATTTGGAAAAGGAGCTTGGAGCAACTATAAACATAATCAATTCTCCTACTGCTGGTGGTTGGGTCAGTTGGAAAGAGTGTGCAGCTTCTGATCCAGATGGCTACTTGCTTGCAAATGTAGTTTTTCCACTATTTTTCAGTTGTTACAATCCTGAATTGAAACAAGAACTAAGAATTGACGATTTTCAACTTATTGCAAATCTTGTAACAGACCCTAATGTAATTATTACTCCTAAGGATAGCAATATAACGACACTTGAAGAATTTTTAGATTATGTCTCCACTACAAAAGATCTTGTATGTGGTGTTACCGGAATGGCTGGTGATGACCATGTTGCTTTATTAAAAGTTATGGAAGCTTATCCTGCTATGAACGAAAATGTAACACCTCTTATAACAAGCGGTGTTACGGAAGTAATAACAAACCTTTTGGGTGGTAATATTGATTTTGCTGTTTGTAATGTAGGTGATTTGAAATCCCTTCTTGCTGATGATTCGGTAAATGTTATTTGTGTCCTAAATGAAGAGAGAGTGGATCTTGTACCGGATATTCCTACATTTAATGAACTTGCAAAAGAATTGGGGATTGAAGCAGAAGTTATTAACGGCTCCAGCCGTGGAGTAATGATGAAAAAGGGTGGAGACCCTGCTCTTGTGGAAAAAATAATTACTGCATTTAAGAATGCATTGAATGATGAGAATCTTAAAAATGAATATGAAAATATGTATTACACTTGGCATGGTATAACAGGGGAAGAATACACTACATATATTCAAAATCAGGATGAAAGTTTTAAAAGTATTATGTATTTGTTTGGATGGTAATATCTATCATTAGTATGTGGAAAATTCAATAATTTAGCAATTTAAACGTATTGAATACTTATGTCTTCACACTTTTTCTTGACTATATAATAGCTGATTAGGGATTGAATGAAATAAGTGTGAAGACTACCATGTTTTGATTAAATACATTAAATACTAATAATCATTTAATTATGTTTAGCATAAGAAAGGAATGGTGATAACGATATGGAAAACGATAAAATGGAGAATAATAGATTTATAAGTAACGATATTTTTCTTGGGATATTCTTAGCGATTTTCGGTATAATTTTTACAATACAAGCAACAAATTTTCCAGCTGAAAGTTCTTATTTGCCAATTTTGTCTGGGGCATTATTAACTGCATTTAGTATAGTGGTATTGAGTTTTGGAATTTCAAAAACAGTAAAGGTAAGACAAGGGAAAGCGGATTATACTAAACAGGAAATTAAGAAGTTGCCCTTTATAGTTTGGCTAACGATTTTATTATATGTTTTTGCAGTAGATAAAATTGGTTTCTTCGTATCATCAGCTGTTTTTTTGCCATTGGAGTCTATGCTGTTTAAGCAAAGGAAGGTTTTACCGATTGCCTTGACAACAGTTATTATATTAGGGTTTTTGTATTGGATGTTTGTTATTCAATTGAAGGTAAGTATGCCTAATGGAATTTTGTTCTGAAGAAAGGAGAATTAATAAATGGATATAATTATTGAATCTTTTAAAAGTCTATTAACAATGGATGTTTTTATTGCACTAATGGTTGGTGTTATAGGCGGCATGGTAATTGGAGCTTTGCCAGGTTTTACTGCTTCAATGGGTGTTACACTATTGCTTCCTGTTACATTCGGTATGGAGGCCATACCAGCTTTAGTAATGCTAACTGCACTTTATACCAGTGCGATTTATGGCGGTAGTATTACTGCCATTCTAATTCATACACCAGGCACGCCTTCTTCAGCTGCAACTGCAGATGATGGATTTGCTCTTACACAGCAGGGGCATGGCCTTCAAGCTTTGGGAGTTTCAACAATTTGTTCTGGTCTTGGTGGATTTGCAAGTGGTATTATGCTATTGTTAATTGCACCGCCTTTAGCTAAACTTTCATTGATGTTTGGGCCTGCAGAGTATTTCTTGGTGGCTATATTCGGACTTACCGTTATTGGTAGTCTTTGTACTGGCGGAGTTTCTAAAGGATTACTTTCAGCTGCTATAGGATTATGTATAAGTTGTATAGGTATGGATGAACAGATGGGATTTCCAAGATATACATTTGGTAATGTTAATCTTATTGGAGGATTAGCTTCTATTCCTGTTTTAATTGGCCTTTTTTCCATTTCACAGGTGATGATAATGGCAGAGGATGTTAAAGATGCTGATACGAAATTGGTTAATGAAGCTATTAATAATTTAAAAGGTAAGATACTTTTACCTGCTAAAGAAATGGCAGCGTTAATAATTCCAACATTAAGATCATCCATAATAGGTATTATAGTAGGTATTTTACCTGGTGCAGGAGGAGATATAGGTTCTTATGTATCTTATAACGTGGGTAAGCAAACTTCCAAGCATCCGGAACTTTATGGTAAGGGTTCTTATGAAGGAATAGCATGCTCAGAAGCAGCGAATAATGCTGTCACAGGAGGATCATTGATTCCATTGATAACATTAAGCGTTCCAGGAAGTGCGACAGCAGCAATTCTTCTTGGAGGATTTTTAATGCATGGTCTTGTTCCTGGAAACTTAATGTTTACTGAACAGGCAGGAATTACTTATCCTATCATTATAGGGTTTACTATTTCAAATATACTATTGGCTATCTTAGGGCTTTTCATAGCAAGATATGTTGCAAAGATTACTACTATTTCAATAAGTTTGCTTGCTCCAACGATTGTTGTACTAGGTGTATTAGGCTCATACGCAGTAAATCTAAGTATGTTCGATGTATTTGTTATGGCATTTTTCGGGTTCTTTGGATACATAATGCGTAAAACTGATCTGACTGTAGCTCCAATTGTACTTGCTATCATATTAGGACCAATAGCAGAGAAAAATCTAGTTCGTTCATTTGTTGTCGCAAAATCTATGCCAATAGTTAGTTACTATTTAAGTCGTCCTATTAACAAAATATTGCTTGTTCTAATAGCTATATCTATAGTAATTCCTATAATTAATAATTACAGATACAAAAATAAGGCTCTCAAATTAAGTGAAGCAAATAGTAGTTGTGAGGCAGACCTTGATTAGATACCATTAATGGTATGCGCTATTTACAGAAAATATATAGGTATACAAAATATACTCTAGAAGGAGGATAAACTTATTATGAAAATTTTAATTTCTGAACCTATTGTAGAGTCAGGTAAAAAGTATCTTGTTGAACGAGGATATGAAATATATGAGGGAACTGGGTATACAAAAGAGAGTATGATACAGGATATAAGGGGTTGTGAAGGTATGATAATCCGTATCAACCCATGTGACAAAGATGTATTGGAAGCGGCGTTAAATCTGAAGGTTATTGCTAAACATGGGGTAGGTGTTGATAATATTGATATGAAGTATTGTGATAAACATAATATTCAGGTAACCTTTACTCCTTTAGCTAACGGTCAAGCAGTTGCTGAGCACGCATTGTATCTTATGTTCGCATGTTCCAGAAATGTAAATATCATAAACAAGTATTTTCGTGAAGGAAGAGACTTTCAGGTACGTAATAGATATAACAGCGTAGAGCTTCAAGGAAAGACAGTTGGTATATTTGGTCTAGGTCGAATTGGACGTGCTTTAGCTCGTATGTGTAATGGTATAGGGATGGAGGTTATAGGTTATGATCCCTATATGTTGCAAAACCAACTGAGTTCAGACATTGAATTGATTAAGGAAAAGGATGAGGTTCTAAAGAGATCAGATTACATTAGCATACATTTACCATGCAGTGATGAAACAAGGGGACTAATTGGATTTAGAGAATTTGAATTAATGAAAAAGAGTGCGTTCCTTGTCAATACATCACGAGGGGGCGTTGTAGTAGAGAAAGATTTGATTGAAGCACTTGAAAAGGAAATGATTAG
>CALDJN010000430.1 GCA_937901695.1 uncultured Anaerocolumna sp. | reverse complement strand
CCCAGGGGGAATAATAATCAAATCTATGTCCATCCCGATACCAGCCATCGCCAGCGTAATAGGAAAGAATACATGCTGCATGATCCCGCATCATTCCTTTATCTATCTTATAACCATGTCTGTCTAAAAATGCTAATATTAGCATATTAAATAAGCGCCAATTATGATGTCCTGTTCTGGAATGTCCAAATTCACTCAGATACCCAGCAATAATATCCTTTTCAGCTTTCGTATATTGGTTCCATATTATGTCCTTAGTTATGTATAAACCAATAACTAAGGAGGCACATTCGCAAGTATGCTGGAAAGCATTTTCTTCTTCCTTAGCACTTTGTTTAATTTCTTCTAAATTGTATAAATAGCTATCGGTTCCAGGAGTTGTGGAAGCTAGTATCTGGTATGTATAATACTCTTTCATACTATAATTTGATATTACAGCATCTGGCTCGTTTGCTAATAAAGGTGCTGCAATCAGAAAGCTTCTTGCTAGTCCTTCAAACTTTTCTGCAGCATACCGCCACTTGGGAGCATCCGGTTGGGGATAGCTTATCTTATCACCTGAATGTGGAATTAAAATTGGATCTTGAAACTCTTTTACATGAGAAAAGATACCTTCCAAAAGCAGATGACAGATTTCTATCCAATGCTTCTTAGTCATTCCCGTATATGGGCTTAATTTATAATCTGGTTCTTCTACACAATATTTCATGTTAATCTCCATTCCACCGCCAAGGGGCGGCGCAAATCCTTTTATGTAAATTTCCGACCATTTTCATGGTAAAATACTCATTTAATAATTACCTTCTATTAACTGACCATTTCTTAATCAACCTTAAATTTACTTACTGCTGTTTTTAAATCCTGGGAACTTTCATTTAGTCCATTTGCTGCTTGATTTAAGCTCTGAACTGCATCCAGCTGTCCTTGAACTGTTATATTTAATTCACTGGAAGCTGCTGCTGTTTCCTCTGAAGCAGCTGAAATACTTTCAATTGATTCTAAGGTGCTATTTTTTGCTTGTTCAATTCCTGCCATACCATTTGTAATCTTATTCAGCTTATAATTCAAGTTCTCAATATGTTTATTAATGTCGTCGAATACAACAATGGTATCCTTTAGTGCAGAACCTTGAGAACCTACTATTTCTTCTGCCTGTTTTGCAGAATTAACCGTTAATATTGTTTGTTTTTGAATATCTTCAATAATCAGACTAATATGGCTTACTGATATTGCAGATTGTTCCGCTAATTTTCTTATTTCTTCAGCTACTACAGCAAAACCTTTTCCGGCACTGCCTGCCCTTGCTGCTTCAATAGAAGCATTTAAAGATAACAGATTCGTCTGTTCTGCAATATCACGAATTGTTTCAACAATTTTTACAATAGATGATGACTGGTCTGCAAGGTTTTCAATATTATCTATGACGGTCAATGTAATCTCACTTGTGTTTTGTGCTTTTACATTTAAGTCATTCAATATGTTGATACCTTTCCCTACAACTTCCTTCGTGCTTAACGAAATGTTCTCCATCTCTGTTGTATTGGTACATACCATATTAATTTCATCTGCTAATTTTTCCATAAGCAACAGACAATTCTGTGCATCCCCTGCTTGTTGATTCACTCCTTGTTCTATGTTATGAATAACTCTTGATATATCTTCTGTTGCTTTTAATAAAACTTCTGAATCTGTATTAACATCAGTAGCAGTTCTTGTTACCAAAGAACTAACCCCAGTTATTTGGGTTATAAGATATTTCATATTATCAATCATGTTATTAATACTTTTACTTAATATTCTAAATTCATCTTTCCTTTTAACCAGTATCTCAGTAGTCAGATTGCCTTCCGATACCAAATGTAAAACTCCGTTAATCTTATTAATTGTTTTACTTATTCCCGAAGCAATCAACGTACCTATTAAAATAGCAATAAAACTTGAAATAAGTACAATAGTTATTGTTACTTTCTTTACACTTTCTGCCTGTTTCATGATTTTGTCTTTGGGAATTAAAGTGCAAATTGATGCTTCCGAAGTTCCTATGGAAGAATACAAAAACAAATACTCTTTACCTTGATAATTTACATATTCATGTACATCCTTTTTATCTGCTTTTAGAGTATCTTGAAAAAATGATTCATTGGAAAAGGCAAAATTCTCATCGTAATTACCATTTAGTATTTCCCTGCCATCCCTGGTTATAATTCCTGTTATGCTTCCATCCCCAAAATTAGCTTTTGCCAGTATATTATCCACAAACTCCTTTTTGACATCGATAATAATATAACCTTTATGTTTACTGCCTCCACCACTTAACTCCCTTATCATGCTTAAAGAATACTTATTTGGTGAAGTTGATATAGTCTTATCTAAATATGGATGATTACCAACCCATACTGTAGTTTCACCGGCACTATCATATAATGCTTTTTCTTCGGAATCTAAAAATCCAGTATAAACTGAATTATCCAGGGTGGAGCCTGAATAGATACCATTGCCATAACTGGATATTACCGTTATGTCTTGTACAATCTGATCTGCAACAGAGGATGCCATTATTGACTTTTTAATATCATTAAATCGATTGGATTCTTCTAATGGATTATGCTTATAAGAGCCGGTATAGTACTTTTTTAATATTCCGTCTGAATCAATTTGAATCGCTTTTGTTTCTACTGTGTTCATTCCTAATTCATAGTACTCTGCCATCATTTCCAAACTGGTTTTACCATTACTTGTATAACTTTCTTTAATATCTTTTGATGATTTTGAATAAGATACTATACCCAGAATAATAATAAAACAAACTGTAATAAAAAAAGAAAGAATTAACTTAGTTTTTATACCAAATATATTCTTTTTTATTGGAGTCTTATTATTAATAAAATTGTTCTTTTTATTAAATAAATCTTTGTTTTTTCTATTGTTTATGCTTTCATTACTTTTAATACCTTTTCTTTTCATTTTTCATTTTCCCCCGTTTATCTTTTGTGTATAAATAGATTTTATCAAATTAAGAATTTTGGTAAATGTATTATAATTAAATTATGTTTATATTTTCATATATTTGCAGTATTTTATTGATTGTAGTATTACTATTTTCACATTTATATAATTTATTAATGTAAATTAGGATTTGCGTGTCAAAACTCTAATTATAGTTTATTGAATGAATAGCACTGCACATATATACCATTTTGCTGCCTTTCCCTCGCACGTTCAAAACGCTTCGCTTCACAATATGTGCTCGGACGGTCGACGCAAAATAGTATATATATGCAGCACTATTCATAATTTAATTAATTTAAGAGTTTTGACACGCAAATCAATTAGGTATGTAACATTTATTGAGTTGCTGTTCAAAAATTCTCTCGGATATGATGTTTCGTTACTAAGTTTATCTATTTCAAGCTATATTGTGCATATTTTTTTGGAGATATACCAACTGATTTGTTAAACGCTTTTAAAAAGTTGCTATAATCATTAAAACCGCAATACTCACAAACTTCCGTTACATTCATGCCTTCTGCAAGAAGTCTTTTCGCAATGCTAATTCTTCTAGCTGTCATATATTTTTTGATTGTAGTACCAGTGGTTGATTTGAATATTCTACATAGATAGGATTCGCTTAAGAAAAAGTGTTTTGCTAATTCCTCTATTGTTATAGGATAATAAATATTTTGATTAATATAATCTAATATTTCATCCACTTGTTGATTATACTGATATGAAACATCCTTAATAATAGAATGACACTGGTTTATAAACATACTATTTAATAGTACCATAAGTTCTGCAAAAGCAGTTTTTTCAATAATATCCTCACCATACCCAGAAGCACTTGAGATTTTATGAATATAGTAATTAAAACGTTGTTGTTGATCTTTATCAAGAGAGATACGATGACTAAAATCAGGCTCTCGGTAAGAAAAGCAATAGTTTAAATCAGTATCCTTAGTCGATAATTGCTTTAAGAATTCGGTATGAATTGATATTACAATTCGTTCATGAATCATTTGGTCAATTTGAGACACATGATGACTCTCATATTTATTGATTAAAAATACATCTCCAGGTTGTATCGTATAAAACTTATTGTCTATTAGGAATTGTTTACCACCAGAAATTGAATAATAGATTTCATGACAATCATGAATATGTATATCTAATGTTTTTTCTTCATTAAATAAATGTGCAACAGCAAAGTTCTTATTGGATATACATGATTCAATTGATTCTTTACAAGATGTAAATTGTTTCATATGGATACCTCTTTCCTATGTTAACTAGTGTAAAGTTATGCTGTCTTTAATTATAACTTGTTTCATTATTTTCCGTAATACTTCTATATCAGTTCTTAATGTTTTCTCTGCCAATCCAGATTGCCTCCCTGTCAATGGTAGGTTTCAGTGTATACTCCTCAATTCCTAATTCCTTAGCTTCCTCGTAATCCGCTTCTAAATCAGAATAATCAACTACATCACAATCTATTCCTAAGCTCTCTTTCATATATGTCTGTATTTTATCCTCAATGCCGTCATACACCAGCATTAATGGCTTATTACCTTTTAATACTATATCAATATCCGAATGCTCTGTCTGTTCATCTCTTGCATATGAACCAAAAAGCCCAATCTGTATATTACTAAATTGAGTATCTTTGGATATATCATGTAAAACTGTTATTATCGTATCTCTATTATATCCCATGTCATCCCTCCATCAAATTCAGACTCTTTCTAATCTAATGGCAATAACAATCTTCTACCATTCTTTCAGAATTATCTATTTGCATTTTGTGTCTATTATTTACCATATTTACTCCGTGCACTTTTCTTTTTTCTTAGAAAAATATTCAGCTACTTCATAATCAGAAACAGTACCTTTATTTTTACAACACTCTATACTATGCTCTATACGCAATAATATATACAGACGATTAAGAACCTCTACTTCATCAGTTACATCCTCCGATATTGATTTTAAATATTCCATTACTATCGCTTTTGTACTACTCATTATAATCGCCTCGCTATCTTTTTATTAGTATAGCATAACATAATTTTCTTCTCAATCATAAAATCCTTATGCACTTTTTTACTAAAATCCATTCAGTAAGAGTGACAAGTTTGTATTTGATAGATTCGCATTCTTAGAATAATATGAACCTATACATTACGAAAACTGCAAGATATTATATGGTCATTGACCATGCCTACTGATTGCATTAGGGCATA
>CALDJN010000429.1 GCA_937901695.1 uncultured Anaerocolumna sp. | reverse complement strand
GCACTGTTTTCAGAGGAATATCTGCCTCAAACAATCTTGTAGCATAAGTATGCCTTTTATGGGGAGCTCCCCATAAGAGACATTATGTAGAGTCAGATATTATGTAGAGTCTCTCTGAATTATGCTGGATTTCACAGTATTTTTGCTTGAATCACTCTCCATAATAATTCATACTCATCCTATCAAAGTATAGAAAGGATGAGCAAATTTATGGACGAATACAAAAGAATTCAAGATGCAATAGACAGTGTAATCAAATCACTATCTACCAACGAATATGCTGTCAGTACTATTAAAAATCAAAAGTGTATTTTAAACAGCCTCCTAAAATTCATGAAAGAGAAGAAGTATACTATCTTTAATGAACAGATTGGGATAGAGTATATCTATTATAAAACCAATCAAAATGTTGAAGGTTTCTGGGGGAGCTATAACAGAAAAGTAAACTGTATAATGAAACCACTTCAAAATATTTTGAGAGTATTGGATGGTGACGATCTTACCTTTTTTATCAGATCGCATATCAAACCATTTGAATGTCCTCAATGCTTCTCTACTGAATATTCTACTTTTCAGATAGAATATAAAGAACGGAACTATGCTGATGCAACAATACTATGTAACAATAACATACTACATAAGTTTCTTGCTTTTCTTAAAGAAAGGTACATTTTGTCATCTTCATCCATAACACCAGAAATAATTACAGAATTTCTGGGGCGTTACGTCTCAAACAAACCCAAATACGTTTCTACTGTTTTGTATGTATTGAGAAATTACCTAGTTTTTCTTCATAACAGTGGGTTTATAAAAGTTGATCTTGCAGCAGTTCTTCCTCATGTAAGAATCCTTAGAAATGCATTTATCCCTCATTCATGGGATACAGGTGATGTAAAGAAACTTCTTGCCTCCATTGATAGGGGATGCCCAAAAGGAAAACGTGATTACGCCATTTTTCTCATGGTTACTAGGCTGGGTCTACGGGTAAGTGATATTCGTTTCCTTGAACTTTCTAACCTAAACTGGTTAAGAAGAACTATCAGTCTAACCGTCCACAAAACTAGAAAACCAATAGAGCTCCCCATTCTTGATGATATCGGATGGGCAATTATAGATTATATTAAAAACGGAAGACCAAAAACAAAATGTATGCGGGTTTTTGTGAGGCATCGTGCTCCTTATGATGCAGTAGGAGATAATGAATGCTTTTATAGAGAACTTCATCGATATATGAAGGTTGCCGGAATCACTCCACCATCAGGAATACATTGTGGACTTCATTCACTTAGAAGTACTCTTGCAAGAAAAATGTTAGAAACTGGGGCACCTCTTTCCGTGATTTCAGAAACACTAGGTCATACAAATATTAATACAACCAGTATTTACTTAAAAATTGACCTTGATGGTCTTAAAAAATGCCCCTTGGATCCCGAGGAGGTGTTTAAAATATGAATAGTAGCTATGTTTGGAAAAGTGATATTGCACAGAAAGCACAGCAATTTCTTCAGATAAAACATATAACAGGATACAAATACGAGGTACAAGAGAAATATCTTCAAAGATTTGATGCTTACTATTTTCAAAATGGTTATACTGGAATCCGTATTACTAAAGAAATGGCTGATGGTTTTATTTACTGCTCAGATGAGAGAATGTCTGGATGGTACGTAAAAGAACGGATTCTTAGAGATTTTGCAACTTTTCTGAAAAAACAATGGCATTCAGAAATTTATATTCCCATTGTGCAGTCTGCTCCACAGCGAAGCTCATTTACTCCTTATATTTTTATGGATGATGAGATAAAACGCTTGTTTGAGGCAGTAGATTCGTGGGAAGATTCCCATTTTACCAATCGTGTACTTATTGATCCAATCTTTTTCAGGTTACTTTATAGTACGGGAATGCGTCTGTCCGAAGCACTTAATCTCACATTAAAAGACCTTAATAATGGTGTCCTTACTGTATATCATGCGAAGAATAATAAGGATCGTCTTGTTCCACTACATCCAAACATGGCAGAAAGACTTAAAACTTATATTGAATATATGCACCGGTTTTCAAAAGACTCAGATTATCTTTTTCCATCTATAAGAGGATATAACCGTTGCATTGATCAAAGCACTATACACCGCAGATTTAGGCAGTACCTTTCATGTGCAGGAGTTTCCCTTACAGGAACGGGTCCTAGAATCCATGATTTTCGTCACAATTATGCAGTCAAATGCTTAAAAAAATGGGTACTTAATGGAAATGAATTAACAAACATGCTTCCTTATCTTGCTGCATATATGGGACATTCTGACTTTAGAGAAACGCAATATTATCTCCGCCTAACGGCTGACCTATATCCAGATATCATCAGCCGTACAGAAGCACAGTTTGGATATCTAATTCCGGAGGGAGGCAATAGCAATGAAAGAGTATGATTTCGCAAAATATCTTTCTGCTTACCTGTCTAAATATCTTCCAGGTCAGAAAAATGCCAGTAAGAATACCATAACATCCTAGTGTGATACTTTCAAACTTTTTCTTAATTTCTGCGAGAAAGAGAAAAAAATGAAGCCAGAAAAAATTTGTATATGTGATGTGACGAAAGCACTTGTTTTGAAATATCTTGACTGGCTGGAAGCCAAAAGGGAATGTTCCATATCCACCCGTAATCAACGTCTTGCAGTTATCCATTCCTTTTTTCGTTATGTCCAGAAAGATTCACCAGAAAACCTATGTGAAATTCAAAAAATTTTATCTATACCAATTAAGAAATATCCAAAAACAACGGTTTCTTATCTTACTGGTAATGAAACACAAATTCTGCTTGCACAACCAGATCCGTCTAGTTATGAGGGGTATCGTGATATGGTACTTCTGTCATTTCTTTATGATACTGGTGCAAGAGTGCAGGAACTGGTGGATATAAAAGTAAAGGATATCCGAATAACCACCCCAGCAGTTGTTACACTTCATGGAAAAGGAAGCAAGATACGAACTGTTCCAATAATGGGAAAAACTACAGATTTGATAAAGATGTATTTAGATAAGAAGAAATATCATATTGGAATAGCTAAAGGAGACAATTACCTATTTGTAAATCAGAAGCAACAGCAGCTTTCACGTTGGGGAATTTCATATATATTGAATAAATATGTAGAAATGGCAAAGAGCAATCCAGAATTTCAGGTTAACTTTCCAGTTACACCGCATGTGCTTCGCCATGCTAAAGCTATGCACCTACTTCAGTCTGGTGTAAACTTGATTTATATTCGGGATTTTCTAGGTCATGTAGATTGTTCTACCACAGAAGTATACGCGAGAGCAGACAGTGAAATGAAGCGAAAAGCCATTGAAAATGCATATGTTGATTTAGTTCCAAATGATATTCCTCGGTGGGAAGAAGATGGGGAACTGATGAAATGGTTAAGCAACTTTTGCAAGTAAGATTCCACATAAAATTTTAACAAGTATTATGGGGAGTGATTTCTTTAAAAATAGGATAAAATATATGAAAATCCATACTCACTTCCCATAATACTTGACTCTACATAATGCCTCATAGCATGAAAATTTTTATATGAAATATCAGCACGCTTTAAAGCCCTT
>CALDJN010000428.1 GCA_937901695.1 uncultured Anaerocolumna sp. | reverse complement strand
CTTTGCAAACTTTGAGGTATTTCCAGTTACCCTATCACTGTATCTATCACCATAGGTGCTAGATACAGTGATAGGGTAACTGGAAATACCTCAAAGTTTGCAAAGCATGCTAAAATACTTCAAATCGATGTAGATCCTGCAGAAATTAATAAAAATGTGTGTATACATCAAAGCATTATCGGTGATGTAGGAGAAGTATTGAAAAGACTAAATGCCAAGTTGGGACAGCAAAATCATAAACCATGGGTGGATCAAGTTTTAGAAATGAAAGAACAATTCCCATTAAAATATAATCCTGAAATATTAACCGGACCTTATATTCTGGAAAAGATTTATGAACTGACTAAAGGTGATGCCATTATTACAACTGAAGTAGGACAGCATCAGATGTGGGCAGCACAATTTATAAAGTACAAGAAATCAAGAAGCTTTATCACTTCCGGTGGTCTTGGAACCATGGGATACGGATTGGGAGCCTGCATTGGTGCTAAAGTTGGAAACCCAGGTAAGACTGTTATTAATATAGCAGGAGATGGTTGCTTTAGAATGAATATGAATGAGATTGCAACTGCAACTCGTTATAATATACCAATTATTGAAATCATATTTAATAATCACGTATTGGGAATGGTAAGGCAATGGCAATCCCTATTCTATGGTAAAAGATATTCACAGACTATATTAAATGACAAAGTAGATTTTGTAAAACTGGCAGAAGCTATGGGGGCAAAAGCTTATCATATTACCCAAAAAGAAGAAGTAGAGGATGTTTTAAAAGAAGCCATATCTTTAAATGCTCCTGTAGTGATTGAATGTCAAATAGAAAGTGATGATAAAGTTTGGCCAATGGTTGCACCTGGAGCTCCACTCGAAGAAGTCTTTACCGAAGAAGATATGATAGACAAAAATGAAATATAACGTTTTTCATTACTATAAAAGCATGTCATTCTGAGCGCAGCGAAGAATCTCGCTTTAAACTGAGATTCTTCGAGCTGAAGCTCTCAGAATGACAAACAATCCATTCGAAGCTCTCAGAATGACACTTAATCCATTCGAAGCTCTCAGAATGACACTCAAATCCATTTGAAGCTCACAGAATGACAAACAATCCATTTGAAACTCTCAAAATGGAAAATAATATATTTGACACTCTAATCATATATAACATTTAAATAAGAAATAATATATTGACTAAAATTTAACCAAGTTCTATAATGTGTTAAAGCATTCAAGCGTTAATTAATTAACTAAATAAAATTATTATTTATATAAAAGGAGGATATTCCAATGGGAAGAGTTTATAATTTTTCAGCAGGTCCTGCAGTATTACCTGAGGAAGTATTAAAAGAAGCAGCGGAGGAAATGCTTGATTACAGAGGTACTGGTATGTCCGTTATGGAGATGAGCCATAGATCAAAAGCATTTGAAACAATTATTGAAGAAGCGGAGCAAGATATAAGAGATTTAATGAATATACCTGACAATTATAAGGTGTTATTTTTACAAGGCGGCGCTTCACAACAATTTGCTATGATTCCTATGAACTTAATGAAGAATAAGGTAGCAGATTATATCATAACTGGTCAATGGGCAAAGAAAGCTTATGAGGAAGCCAAAAAATATGGTAAAGTAAATGCAATTGCTTCTTCAGCAGACAAAACTTTCTCCTATATTCCAGATTGTTCAGACTTACCCATTAGCGAAGATGCTGATTATGTATACATTTGTGAAAACAACACTATATATGGAACCAAATATAAAACCTTACCTAACACAAAGGGTAAAGTACTTGTGTCAGATGTATCCTCATGTTTCTTATCGGAACCAGTTGATGTAACAAAGTATGGTATTATCTATGGCGGAGTTCAGAAAAATGTAGGTCCTGCCGGAGTCGTAATCGTAATTATTCGGGAAGATTTAATTACAGAAGATACCTTACCTGGAACACCAACTATGTTAAAGTACAAAATTCATGCTGATAATAAATCTTTATATAATACACCTCCTGCATATGGAATCTATATATGCGGTAAAGTGTTTAAATGGCTTAAGAAAAAAGGCGGTTTAGCAGCAATGAAGGAATTTAACGAAAGGAAAGCTGCCATTCTTTATGATTACTTAGACCAAAGTAAATTATTTAAGGGAACTGTAAGAAAAGAAGACCGTTCCTTAATGAATGTACCTTTTGTTACTGGCAATGAAGAGTTAGATGCTAAATTCGTTAAAGAAGCAAAAGCTGCAGGATTTGAGAACTTGAAAGGACACAGAACTGTTGGCGGTATGCGTGCAAGTATTTACAATGCTATGCCAATGGAAGGTGTTGAAAAATTAGTAGAATTTATGAAGAAGTTCGAAGCAGAGAATCTTAAATAATGTAGCCGAAGATAGTCGGTTGATATGTAGAAGGAAGAAATCCAAAATGAAATCCATTGGAATTTCATTTTGAACTTCTTCACCTATTATTTGGGATGTCGCTTTGCGACATCATTGTCTGGAAGTGTGAAATAAAAAGTATTTTACACCCTGATATTAAAAGGCGTTAAAGAGCCAGAATCGAGGTTATTATGATAAATTATAAATGCTTAAATCCAATTGCTGCTGTAGGCTTGGATTTATTCACGGATGATTATAAACAAGTAGACTCTATAGAAGAAGCAGAAGCTGTTCTCGTTAGAAGTGCCTCCATGCATGAAATGGATTTTCCTTCCAAACTGAAAGCTATTGCCAGAGCAGGAGCTGGAGTTAACAATATTCCTCTTGACAAATGTGCAGAAGAAGGAATCGTTGTATTTAATACTCCTGGTGCAAATGCAAATGGTGTAAAGGAATTAGTAGTAGCCGGTTTAATGTTAGCTTCTCGTAATATAGTAGGCGGCATTAACTGGGTTAGATCCGTTAAAGATGATCCGGATGTAGCTAAATTAGTGGAGAAAGGAAAATCAAAATTTGCAGGAAAAGAGATTCTAGGAAAGAAACTGGGAGTTATCGGACTTGGTGCCATCGGTGTAGTAGTTGCCAATGCAGCAAATCGATTAGGTATGGAGGTATATGGATGCGACCCTTATCTTTCACTGGAACATGCATGGAATCTATCCAGAGATATTAAGTATGTAAAGACAAAGGAAGAAATCTATCAAACTTGCGATTATATCACCGTTCACGTACCTTTATTACCAGATACCAAAGAAATGATTAATAAAGATACAATTGCCATGATGAAAGATGGAGTTGTTATCTTAAACTTTGCCAGAGATTTATTGGTAAATGATCATGACATGGAAGCTGCTCTTAAGAGCGGTAAAGTAGCAAGTTATGTAACAGACTTTCCTAATGCAAAAACTGCAGGAATGGAAGGCGTCATAGCAATACCCCACTTAGGTGCATCTACAGAAGAATCCGAAGATAACTGTGCTATTATGGCTGTGAAACAATTAAAAGATTATATGGAAACAGGTACCATTAAGAATTCTGTAAATTATCCTAATTGTGATGCCGGTGCATTACTATCTGGAAAACGTATTACCATAAACCATAAAAACATACCTAATATGTTAACACAGTTTACTGGTGTATTATCTTCTGAAAATATTAATATTTCTAACCTAATCAATAAGAGCAAAGGTGATTATGCATATACTGTAATTGATATAGAAGGAGAGTTATCTGCTGCTATTGAAGGAAAAATCAATAAAATTAATGGCGTTCTAAAGGTTAGAGTATTATAAAGTCAGCTTGTTATAAAGGCTTATTATAAAAAATGCATACTTTAAAAATGCATACTTTAAAAAGATGTCATTCTGAGCCGCAGGCGAAGAATCTCGATATATACAGAGGGGATAGAGATTCTTCGCCTGCGGCTCAGAATGACATTCTAGATCGGAAGAGCACACGTCTGAACTCCAGTC
>CALDJN010000427.1 GCA_937901695.1 uncultured Anaerocolumna sp. | reverse complement strand
GTTGCAACTACAATTAATAATTCTTATTTCTTTTTAAAGGAAGCTGTTATTAAGTAAAAATAAATGCAGATTTGAATGCCCAAAATGGGAAAATTGTATGGCTACTACTCGTTAAGCAAGTTCGGATTGCTCTTAAAAGGTAAATGAACGGAAGCCATTTTGGCATACAGATGCAGATACAGATACAGGTACATGCATATCCACAACTAAGAATATGAATAATCAAAATTACCTTGTATGGAATAACTTTGTAAACTATTCCAAAGAAAGTGATATGGAGAAAAGGAACATCTTCTTAACTTTCGTATTGGCTACATTGAAAACTGATAAATGTAGAGATTTATCAAACAGACCAGAAGTTCCATTGACCGCATAAGAATTATACAAATCGGAACTTACTGAGTAAAGTAGTTCGATAGAATTAACGGAGGAAAAATGAATAAAAAAAATTTAATTAGAAATGGTGTTTCAGCAGTTACTTTTGGAGCTTGTTATGCTTTGTTTTCATATCTATTTGATAAAACTGTAGATGTTGCTGAAATCGTTGTATCTACTGTCGCATCTTTTGTAATTATTAGTCTTCTATATCTCATTACACCTAAGCTAAGAAAATAATTGGTCATAGTTCTCATTTATCAACTATTCGTTGTGACATAGCCAAAAATAAAAACCATGACGTATATCAATATCAAATACGTCATGGCTTTTATTTTTAAGGTAGACATCTGGGTTTACCTTATAGCAGATAAACTATCTTATGTAATTAAAATTAAATCACTATTAGGCATTGCTTTCGCTCAGAATTTGCTTTTTCCTTTTGGCTTTATCCACAATAGTACATATACCTATACTTAATTCTAATAAGATTGTCATAGGAACTCCAAGCATTATTTGTGTTAAGACATCCGGTGGTGTAATAATTGCGGCAATGATAAATATGATTAAAATTAATACACCATGGCTTTTTTTAAAAAAGGCAGGCTTTAAAATACCAAGCAGGGATAATAAGAATACAACTACAGGTAATTCAAATACGGCTCCAAAACATAACAACATTGTATTACAAAAAGAAACAAAGCTTTTGATTGATACGGCTGCACTTACCGAATCTAAAGTGATTCTCTTAAAAAAATCCAAGGTGATGGGAAGCGCAACATAATAGCAAAACAAGGCGCCACCAGCAAAGAAAAAGAGCCCAAAAAACAGGGATAAAAGGACGTATAGCTTTTCTTTTTTATAAAGCCCGGAGCATACAAACATCCAAATCTGTGAAATAGTTATGGGGAGACATAAGACAATAGCACAAGTTATTGCCAATTCTACACATGTCATAAAGGGCTCAGAGGGCGATAAATATACTAACCGGGTTCCTTGGTTTAGATTTAAAATGTATTGTATCATAGTATCCATAAATTGATAACAGACCAATGCTGCACCAAGATTTACAACGAATATGATAATTAACCTTTTCCTAAGCGCAGCCAGATGTTCCACTAGTGTATTGGTCTTTTTCGTTGATTTCATATTTGCCACCTTAAGCTTTTTTATCGTTATCCGGGGTATCCTCTGTAATGCTATTTATTTCCTTTTTTACTTCAGAACTTCCCTTCTTAAATTCTTGAATCGCTTGTCCTAAAGCCCGCCCAACTTGTGGAAGCTTACTTGGTCCAAATACAACCAGTGCAATACAAAGGATTAGAATTAATTCAACAGGTCCCAATCTTCCAAACATAACAACTACCTCATTTCCTATTATTTATAAAAATTAATTTTTTAAGTTCTACACTATTATACCTTAGAAATTTTCTAAAATCAATAAATATTTGCTAAGAATGTTAAAAATATAACAAAAACATATTGATAAATATGCATTTTTAATATACAATATAGAAGTTAAAAAATATTGCACAGGGTTTGTGCTTTGCCTTATTTTTAGGATAAAGTGCAAAGCAGTATGAAATGGGACATAAATGAATAAAATTACTAGATTGGAGGATTTTTTATGTCTAATGAAGTGAAGAAGGGCTTTCTTGACAAAGAAATGACAAGGAGACAATTCTTAAAAATTTCTGGAAAAAGCATAGCAGGACTTACTGTTACTGCAACAATGCTTTCATTATTTGGTTGCTCTCAGCAAGAAGTTGAAAACGAACAAGTGGCAACTTGGGCACTTCCACAAGGCCTATTAGTAGTAAACACTGCAAAATGTACCGGATGTGAAAGATGTGAGAATAACTGTACATTAGCAAACGACGGAGTAATCTCTACTTACATTTCAAGAGTTAAAGTAAGCCGTAACCTACATATTCATGGAAAAGATGGAATGTACAATGGTAATTTTACATATTACCCGGATACCTGCCGTCAATGTAAAGAACCTGCCTGTGGAAATGCATGTCCTCAAAAGGCTATCTCTGCCAATGGTCAGGGTATCAGGGTTGTAGACGAATCCAAATGTGTTGGCTGTGGTGCTTGCGTAGAAGCTTGTCCATGGCATATGCCAGCAGTTAATCCGGAAACAAAGAAATCAAGCAAATGTATTGCATGTGGTGCTTGCGCAGCAGGATGTCCTAGTGGCGCTTTAGCTATTATTCCTTGGGATGAAGTAACCGCAGCAGCACAAGCTATAGTATAAGGAGGGGCAAGATATGGCAACATACGGATGGGCTGGAAAAATCCTTCGTGTTAACTTAACGACAGGAAATATTACAACAGAAGACTCAACAAAATATCAAGATTATATCGGTGGCATGGGTATGGGCTATCGCATTATGTATGATGAAGTACCTTTAACAACGAAACCATATGACGAAGCATCTAAATTAGTAATGGGAGTAGGACCATTAACTGGTTCCAGCGTACCATGTTCAGGAAGAATGAATATTTCTTTCCTATCACCCTGGTCAAAAGGAAATTCCATTATCGATGCACATATGGGTGGACATATAGGAGCTCGTATTAAATTTGCAGGTTATGACGCTGTTATAATAGAAGGTAAATCTTCTGCCCCAGTATACCTTAAGATAGATGATGATAATGTAACCATAGAAAATGCATCTCATATCTGGGGAAAAGGAACCTTCGAAGCAAATAGAATTCTCACAGAAGAAACTGGCCGTGAGTTTGAAACAGCATCAATCGGACCAGCAGGTGAAAATCTGGTTAATTATTCTACCCTTAATACTTCCTTTGGTAACTCAGGGGGTGGCGGAGTTGGTGCCGTTATGGGAAGTAAGAAACTAAAAGGTATCGCAGTACGTGGAACTGGTTCAGTAAAAATAGCAGATCCAAAAAAATTGTTTGATTTAAATAACTATATGTTAAAAGACCTGATTGGTGCTAATAACAATCATAACGTTCCTGCAGTTCCACAAAGCTGGGCAGAATATTCTGCAGTAGGTGGCAAGAACCGTTGGTCAGGTGCTCCTGGCCGTCAGTGGAAGAAAGCAGAAGGCGGTCCTATCGACATGGGTGAACAACCATGTGGTGATATTAATAAGATTGCATATCGTACCTTAAAAGGTGTATTTGACCATGGAGATGTTGCAGCAAATTACATTGTAAAACAAGGCGGATGTACTTCTTGTCCAATTCGTTGTTACACTCAATATGAAATGGATCCCCTTGCAGATTTTGACCTTCCGGTTCATGTATCCAATACTTGTGTTCCTATCCTTTATGGATTCATGTTTTATCCAAGCGGAATTAAGGATTTTGAATATGAAGGTGATGCAAATCTAGTCATGAGCGGTGCTACTTCCCATGCCCTGGATGATATGGGATTATGGTGCAACTATGCCAACCTTTATAGAGATTTTAACTGGTTATGCGTATCTGGTAAGATTAAGGAAGTACTTCCTAAAGATGAATACGATAGTCTGCCTTGGAAATGGGAAAAGAACGGTGACCCTCGCTGGGCTGTAGAAATCATTCGCCGGATTGCTTACAAGGAAGGTGAACTTGCAACTCTTGGAGAAGGTACTCTTGCCATGGTTGAAAAATGGAATTTAGGAAAAGAATATTTTGATAATGTGAATCCGAATAATACCAATATTACCTATAATGGATATCCAAAACATCATGCCAATGAGGACTCCGGTCAAATCGGTTTATTATTCAACTTAATGTACAACCGTGACTGTATGATTCATCATTTAACAAATGTTGAAAATTCAGGTGCTCCTTATGAAGTCACCAAAGCTACTATGGAAGGTTTCTTTGGCAAAGGCTGCTATGATAATAAGAAAGCTTATACTCCTATGAATCGTAACAAAGCCAAAGTAGCGAAATGGGCATTTAACGGTAAGCAATTACATGATAGTGCAACGGTATGTAACTGGATGTGGCCAATGACACAATCACCGTCCAAGAAGAGAAATTATGTTGGTGATTTAAACTTGGAAGCTGACTTTATGACAGCTGTAACTGGTGTAAATTATACAAGAGAAAGCCTTGAATTTGCAGCGGAACGTATATCTCAAATGCTTCGTGTTATGACAGCAATATCCTTTAATATTGCCTTTGGAGACACTAGTTTACGTGATACACATGATGCTATTCCTGACTGGGTATTTGATCAAGATCCTGATTTCAAACCATTTGAAGAAGGAACTTATAAAATGGACCGTGACGATATGGAAACTGCAAAGGACTATTTCTATGAAGAAATGGGCTGGGATGTTAAAACCGGTATTCCTACAAGAAAAACTCTTGAGAAATTTGGTTTAACAGGCATGGCAGATGATTTGGAAGCTAGGGGAATCCTACCAAGATAAGCAGGAAATAATATATACTTAGTTCAATAATTTATTTATAGTACCAGCTTTGATATGCAAGCTGGTACATAGAAAGAGGTTTTAGCATGTTATTTGGAAGAAAGAAACCGGGTTTTGTAAAGATAGAAGAAATCAATGAAGATACAAGTAATATTTCAGAAGAAATAACTCAGGATACAGAAGGAAACAAAACTTCAGTAAAGGATGGCAATCTAAATTCTAAAGCAATAGATAATGAAGAGAAAGTTTTAAATAAAACTTCGGAAAAGCCTGATTTGCTGGAATACCTTTCCACCTTACCTGATGCAGAAGATGAGTTTGCAGATCTTGTAGAACCTGAAGACCAAAATCAAGCTGAACAGGAAGAAATGACAGAAGCAATGAAGCTGGCAGAGTATATACGTCTTCGTTCAGCTGCCGGTAATCTAACCAAATATGCTTCTTTAAAGGAAGAGATAGAAGAGGTAGATCGAATTCTTATGGAAATGAAGAAGGATGAAGCCTGTGAAGACATTGCATATAAGGAAGGCCAGAAGGATAAATATTATTATTCTCAGTTGAATATGAGCGATAATTATGCTATGATAGCATCATTAGTAGAAGATAAAGATTTGGTAACTACCATAGTAAATATGGTACGATTTAATAGTAAGACTTATCCAGCACCAACTCCTATCACCTACTTTGAACAACATCCTTATTATGTAACTAGGCCTCAGATTGAAAGGGCTTATGCTGTTCTTTCCGGTAAAGAAGAAAATAGTGATATAGAACGGTTTACCAATAACAAAAATGTTGACTTTCTATTCTCTACTAAATTTCTAACACCAAAGTATGCCAAGGCATTAGCACATGAGGATGATTTCATAGACTAATTATTAATGAATTTAATTAAATAATAAGCTCCGAGCAAAAGCATCTAAGGAAAATTCTAGGATGCTTCGCCTAAGCAAAGAATTTGCTTTAGGGTTGAAGTGGAAACGCCTCAGCCTTCCGTGTTTGAAAAGGAGTATTTAGACAGAGGCTGCAGGAGCAGACTCCTGTCTTTATACTGCCTTTTCCTAAAAGAGAAGGCAGTTTTTCTTATTTGAAGTTATTAAGGAAAGGAAAGCACAAGTATGAAATTAATCAATACCGTTGATGCAGTAGGTCATGTCCTATGTCATGATATTACAAGAATTGTAAAAGATGTAGAGAAAGGTGTAGCATTTCACAAAGGGCATATAGTAAAAGAAGAAGATATACCGGTTTTATTGTCTATAGGTAAGGAACATCTTTATGTATGGGAAAAAGATGCTAATCTGCTGCATGAAGATGAAGCAGCAGAAATTTTATATGATATTTGTAAAAATGATAATATGACCCGTTCGGAAACGAAAGAGGGAAAAATTGAGCTATTTGCTGGTTGTGATGGCTTATTTATAGTTGATGTGGATAGACTGGAAGCCATTAATTCCATCGATAATATGATGATAGCAACAAGGCATACCAACTATCCAGTAAAAAAAGGTGATAAATTAGCAGGAACCAGAATTATTCCTTTAGTAATAGAAAAAGAAAAAATGGATGAAGTTAAGGAAGTTGCAGGACCAGAACCTTTATTAAGACTGTTACCATATCCAAAGAGAAAAGCAGGTATTGTAACTACAGGAAGTGAAGTGTTTTACGGACGTATCAAGGATACTTTTACCCCTGTTGTTGTGAATAAATTATCCCAATATAACATAGATGCAGTGGAACACATTACGGTAAATGACGAAATGGATAACATTGAGAAGGCAATTAAAGAATTAAAGGAAAAAGGTGTGGACTTGATTGTTTGCACTGGCGGAATGAGCGTAGACCCTGACGATCGTACCCCTGGTGCTATCAAGGCAAGTGGAGCCGGTATTATCTCCTATGGTGCGCCAGTATTGCCGGGAGCAATGTTTTTAATGGGATACTTTGAAGATGAAACACCAATTATGGGGCTGCCAGGATGTGTTATGTACGCAAAGGCAACCATCTTTGACTTGGTACTTCCAAGAGTAGCAGCAGGTTTGAAAATAAAGAAAAAGGATTTGATCAGATTAGGACATGGCGGACTATGTCTTAGCTGTAAGGTCTGCACCTTCCCTGAATGTGGCTTCGGGAAGGGCGTGTAAACATGGAACAAATCGGAATTGAATTGGAACAGGCAGTTGAAATTATATTAAATAGTGTAGATGAGATGGAAAGAACACAGCTTATTTTTACTAAAGAGGCTAACGGGCGAATATTAGCGGAAGAGATATATGCACCTTTTGATAATCCTCCTTTTCATCGTTCTCCTTTAGATGGCTTTGCTCTTCGTTCCGAAGATTTAACGGGTGCATCCAAGGCGGCGCCAAAGAGCATACAGGTAATCGATACGGTTTATGCAGGTGGATATTGTAATAAGACAGTGAAACAAGGAGAAGCTGTTAGAATTATGACAGGAGCACCAATACCTGATGGAGCCGATTGTGTCATTCGCTTGGAAGATATAGAGGAAGTTCCAAGTGAATGACACAATCGGCTCCATCAGGTATTGGTG
>CALDJN010000426.1 GCA_937901695.1 uncultured Anaerocolumna sp. | reverse complement strand
GTATCATAGGTACCACCTCCATCAGTAATCGTCAAATTCTTCCATGGTTTAACTAGGGTCCGCTGGATAAATATTAAATCCACTCAATCAGCAGGCCCCATTTAATATCACGGAAACAGGTCTTGCCTAAACTATATTAAATTAGTTGATGATTTACGTCTCAAAAATGACTTTAACTTATGGCGTCTATTGTAGCCTTTCCAAAATTTTTGTCGTTCCTTAAATACTAAGTTTCGACATACTTTTACATTAAAATGACGTTGAGAAGCATACTCTCCTGATAATAATTCAAAAAAATGATCCGGTCCCCATAAACGTGCAAAATTTTTACATCCTTTCTTCATACTTACAGGTCCAAAATTCATGCGATTAATATCTACAATAGAAAAATGGTAATGACCTTCTGCATCTTTATCCCATAACACATTACCTGGAGAAAAATCTAAATGAAGAATACCTTGTTCATGCATGTGGGCGACAAAATGGGCTAAGGCAAATGCTAAAGGTTCATACACTTCTGGAGCATCATCTTCTACTTCATAAAGACGATGACTATAAGGGCACTCTAAACTAATAAAGTAACTCTTTCTTATAAAAGAAAAAGTACGTTCTTCTATATACGCCACAGGAACAGGAGTTTCTATATCTTTTTTTTGCAAAATCTTTGGATAATAAAAAGCACGAAATCCTTTAGGTCGGCGCACCCCCCAAGAATAAATAAAAGTATTTATAAAATTTGGAACATGGTAACGCTTAACTACAAATACAGTTTTTCTATCAGGAGCAGTAAAGGCTTTAATAAGATTACGTTTACCACCATAAATAAATATTCCTTCATTATCCATAATAGAAGGAATATAAATCAGAAATTTTTTTAAAGAAGCATATTCCGGACTAATATAAATTCGCTGAATCATTACTATTTTTATATTAATTACTACATGATTTAAGAAAATCTAAATTAAAGTTGTATCAATTCGAGATTCATAATCTTCAATAACTTTAACGATAGATACAGAAATCCTATCAGAGATGTAAGAAAAATCCCTTTTTTGCAGAATTGATTTTAGAAATGATAACAGTTCATAACGGATACCTTCCCCTTCTAACTGATAGAAATATCTTTTATTTTCAGAAGAATTTTCATATCTCACTTCAAAATAATCAGTTTTCCACCATGGCGCAGGCACATATATATACCCTTTAGTACCTGAAATTACTAATTCTCCTTCCGATTTAACTCCACGGCCAACTTTCATGGAAGCTACAGCATGAGGATAAACAAAAGAAATCTTAGTAAAAAGATCAAAATCCTTTTGATTATCCATTAAATGAGTAGTAATATTTTTTGACAAATAATTTGTACCAAGTAATTGAAATATAGGAAGCAAAGCTGTAGGTCCCCATGAACAAATGCTATTCCATTCAGTCATATTTTGATTATTAGTATCAAAAACAGAAAAATCAGAAAGGCTCGTACATGTAGCATCAACAGAAACTATATCTCCAATAATATTACTTTTAGCTAATAAAAGAAGTCGATAATAAGCTACAGAATAAGCTGTTTTAATAGAATCCATCAAAATAGTTCTCCTTCTAAAAGCAATTTTTTTTAATTCTTTCCATTGATTAACTTCCATAGTTATAGGTGATTCACAAAGTATATGCTTACCTTTCTCCAATGCTATTTTAATAAACTTATAATGCTCTCTCGGCGCAGAAATCAAATATATAGCATCTACTTTCTCTAATAAATCCTCAAAGGTGCGAGAATAACCCGACAATTTTCTTAATTTATTATCAAGACTTGAACTATTTTGAGAATATACACCACAAATTTCCCATCCATTTACAAAATGGCTTTCTCTTTCAATTTTATTAAGAATAGGTGATTCACCGACAAGACCCAAGCGCAACAATCGAGTTTCTGTACGCAATTCTGTACTCGAAACACCTTCTGTCCTATTCAGATAAATGACTTTACAATAGTCTTTAAGATAATCAAATTTTCCTTTCCAATCAGAACCAACAGTGAAGATATCCACATTATAACGTTTAATATCATCAATTTTTTGTCCTTCATATTCTTCTATAATGATTTCATCAGCTAATCCTGTTGCTCGAACAGCCTCAATACGTTCTATTAATGACTGTTGTACATTAATTTTACCTCGTTCTCTGTCAAAAGTATCAGCAGTAACTCCTACAATAAGATAATCTCCTAAAGCTTTTGCACGCTTTAACAGCCTAACATGACCATAATGTAACAAATCATATGTACCGTATGTAATAACCCTTATCATATTTATAACAACCCCCTTTTTTCTAAATCTTTAAAAGCATTTACTAAAACGGTATTATCATGTTTAGTTAAAGCACCAATATGCCCTACTCTAAAAACAGAATTAACGAGATTACCGCTATTAGGGCAAATCCAAATCCCATATTCATTTTTTAAAGTAAGAAAAATATCATAAGCATTATTATGAATAGGATGCAAAGATGTTACAGCATTTGATGGAGAATTTGTTATATATTTAAAAGGCAAATTAGTAATTTTGCTTCGAAAATCAACAGCTTGCTGCTTAATTCTCCCATTTTCCACATCCACACCACCGTGATTTTCAATTTCTTTTAAGCGAATATTAATTTGCCTCAAGATACCTACTGCTGGAGTAAAAGGAGTTTGTCCTCTTTCTCCGTTTTTAAGGGCTACTTTTAAGTCAAAATACATAGACCTTACTTTACTTTCATAAGCACGCTCAACAGCTCTAGGTGCAAGAACAATAAAAGACACTCCCGGAGGGCAGGCTAAAGCCTTTTGCGAACCAGTAATCATAACATCTACACCAAGATCTGCCATATTAAAAGGATCAGCTAAGAAAGAACTTATAGAATCCACTACAAGGAAGAGATTATTTCTTTTGCAAAAGCCACTAATAAGTTGAATATCATATAATACACCTGTAGATGTCTCATCAAGATTGACTAAAAATCCAGTATATCCTTTACCTTCATAAGGAAGCAAATCCTTTTCTTCTAAAGAAACACCTAAACCAAGTTTAATTTCTTCATATGGAACTTTGTGAATTTGACACAAAGTTACAAATCTTCTACCAAAACTACCACCATTAATAACTAAAACTTTATCGTAGGAAGAAAAAAAATTTAAAATGACCGCTTCCATAGAGGCCGTACCAGAACCAGTAATCGAAACAAGACGAGATTTTGTGGGAGCTTTAGCAAACTTAAGCATGAGCTTTTCATTCTCAAACATAGTTTCTGAAAATTCTTCAGTTCTAAAATAAGGTATTTGCTCACTTCCTATCGACCTGACTGCATCATTCGCCATAACAGGTCCAACTGTAAAATTCAACATAATTTTATATTTTTACAAATATAGATAAAATTTTGGAAATTATAAGCCAGT
>CALDJN010000425.1 GCA_937901695.1 uncultured Anaerocolumna sp. | reverse complement strand
AGCTGAACTTGCTCTCAGAATGACAAATCTTTTATTTTGCAACAGCCCCTATTCCTTGGTGAGGTTAAAAATTCGACTATTTAATTTTAATTCTGTAACTGCTATTTAATTTAATTCTATAGCCTAGCCTGCTACTTAATTTAATTCTATAACTAATTTCTTTAATGCTTCCAGTGCTTCACTTGGTAATTTATCAAAGCCACCTTTTGCTTCATTTCTGGAATCTATAAATTTAACTCTATCTTCTAATCTGGCTTTTAACTGTGCCTTATATTCAGAATCGTTTAGATTTGGAACAAAGCCTTCCCATTCCATAATCTCCATGTCTTTAAAAGGTCCCCATTGTTTAAAATTAGCTTTACCTTCAACGATAGTTTCCAGTATACCTAAAGTATCAGATGGTTTTACCTTTTTACCCATGAATTCTCCAGTATTGATTATGTAACAATCTACATTTCTTTCGCCAACCAGCTTTTTAAATTTTTCATAATCATTAACCAATGGATAGGTTCTAAATGGATTCGCATAAGGTTCTACTACCAGCATATTAGGGTCTATTCCAGGAGCAAGTCTTTCTGCGGAAGACCTCTTGGTTGCTAAAGTAGCACCCATAACAGAAGCAAGCTCTGCACCTTTTAATTTTAAGATAGGTGGAAGAGTAGGGTCCTTCATAATCCAGAAAATTGCATTAACAGGTTCAACTATTTTATCTACACGGTTTGGTGACCATAACTTAGACTTAATAGCTCTGCCATTACCATTACGTATATCTTCCGTTACCAATACTACCTTACCATCCTCATCCAAAGTTGCAGAACAGTTCTGTGCAGTAAGTAAATATTTATTATCCTCACAATTTGTCGGATAATCTTGTGTTTTATCAAAATAGGTAGGTTCTAATGCAATGGAGGCTCCGGTTTCCGTATTGATGATAAAAGCGTCATCATGAAGAACAGTAACATCATACTTTCCACCATGCTTTGCATGGGTAATTGTAGATTTACCAGAACCTGATAAACCAAATACAGAGGCTACATAAGATTTTCCATTTGGAAGGTTATAACGTTTTTGTCCACCATGGCAGGAAGCATATCCATTACGATTGGCAATTGCCCAAGCAATGGTAAGGGTACCTTTCTTATGTTCACCAAAATATCTCATACCTAAAAGTGCAGCACAGTTAGTATTGGTGTTAAAATAGGTTAGACCAAGTGGATGTTCCGGGTGTTTCCATTGTGGATCGGAGAAAATATATATATCAGTTTCATCGGCTATTGGTTTGGATTCTTTATACATCTTTACATATTCATCTGACATGTACTGGAAGTTAAGCATCCATGAATACAATATGTTTTCTTCTCCTTCCGGAATCAGAAGATGAGCTTTAACCATGAAATCAGGATCTAAACCAATAAAAACTTCTGCATGATAAAGAGTGGAATATCTGGAATCATATACTGCATTCATAACCTTTAGGTCTAAGTCATTACAGTCTACACCTGGTTCTCCTGCAATTCTTCTGGCTGCAGCACAACGGCCTGTTACGGAACCATCATTGAATAATAGAACCTTTGCATCTTTTTCAAGTCCAAACTCCTCACCTTTATATACAGGCATATCGGTAACTACTGTACCAGGTGAATTTTTCGCAAGTTCATAAGCTTCCCTTAATGTATTGACTTTCATTACATTGTTCCCATAAAATGCTGCCTCAATAATAGAACGGGTTTTAGAAAAGCCTGGTTTACCAGCGCCAATTTCATCACGTTTAAAATAAGCTTTAGTTGACATTACCATATCCTCCTATATTATAAAATGTATATAAACTTTCTATCAATACATAAAATAGTAAAAAGTTGATTAATAATTTCATGTATTTGATACAAAAAGTATACCAATATAAGTATAAGATTCTAATTTTTAAAAGTCAATCCATATTGATAAATATTGATAAA
>CALDJN010000424.1 GCA_937901695.1 uncultured Anaerocolumna sp. | reverse complement strand
CAAAGCCAAGAGCAACACTAACATTAAGCACATGCTATCCATTTGAATATATTGGTTCTGCACCAGAACGCTATATACTGGTTGCTTATTTGGAATCAAAATAAGATGTAACTCATTTGTTAATTTATGTAGCTGTTGCGAAACTGTCTCATATAAACTACGGACAGTATGTCATTGCTATGAAGGCATGTCATTCTGAGCAAAAATTCAACGAAGTTGAATTCGCGAAGAATCCCTTTCGTTCATAGTGTGCTATTTATCATTATAATTCTGAGCCCAAGGGGCGAAGAATCCCATTTTAATGTGAGATTCTTCGCCCTTTGGGCTCAGAATGACAGTTTTTATTTTGTAATTAAGAACCTTTTACTAATCTATCATAATACCATTCTGGCTCAGTATGACAGTTTTTATTTTGCAACCAAGAATCTTTTACTAATCCACCATAATACCATTTTGGCTCAGAATGGCAGTTTTTATTTTGCAATCAAGAATCTTTTACTAATCCACCATAATACCATTTTGGCTTAGTATGACAGTTTTTATTTTGCAACAGCCTCAATACGATTTCATAAATTCATATAACTGAAAAAGCCGGTAAACTATTTATTTTTTTAGGTAGAAGAATTACCATTACCTTTATGCTTGGCAGTTTTACCACCCATTTTATCTCCTACTTTGTTGGAAACTGAATAGTTTGAAACTTCAGGTGTTCCACTTTTTCTTCCGGTATTCTTTTCGCCTTTTCCGCCATTTCCTTTACTCATAATACACAACTCCTTTAATAATAGATTCTAATAAGAATATTGTTACAATATAGTCCGTTTTTATACTTACAAAAAATATTTTCCCATTTCGGAGCGGCTATAAACCTATGACTGCTAACCCAGCTCGTTTGCAAAGTTTTCTAATCTTACGGTTGAGATGGTTTATACAGTAGGTAAATTTTATAAATTTTTTTCTTGGACTATGTAAACGATTCTTTTGAATCACTTTGGAAAAGACTAATGATTTGTATAGGTATTTTGACTAACTGTGGTAAAATGTTGTAACAACTATTTACTCCTCAAATGCAACTATTTATCCAACCAATCAGACATCTTATATTTCCCCAAATCCAATATCAGTAAGAAAGTAGGCATTGCTATTGGCAAAGAATCCATTCGCATCTTTACACTCTACACGTATATAATTTTCGTTACCATCAAGAGTAAATTTTGCACCTGTAAGAGTTTCACCTGGCATAGCCACTTTACGATAACATCTGGTGGCATCCATTATTACATAGATTTTTTGAACCGGTCCGGTTTTCACTACCAGTTCATTTCCTTCAATATAAAGTTCTTTTATCTCCGGTCCCATAGAACTGTAGAAATGACCTTTTATGATAGAATCCATTATGGCGGAATAAGTTAGTTCTTCCGCTTTTATCATAGTAAATCCTCCAAAGGAATCACATAGGGGATTATCAAAAGGATAGCTGTTATGATTATCATCTGTTGCTAAACACCATAATCTGTTACCTAAGCGAAGCATTTCATCATAGGATTGTGGATTATAACCGTATAATCCATCATGCTCACAACCGTAATTGTAGATTTCCATGGCAAAAAGTCCTTTCAATCCTTTATAATCATCATAATTTTGTAAAGACCAGTATGGGTGATTATAACATGCGATAAATCCCAATTCATGCATCTCTTCCAGATACTGATTGATATAATCAAAATTCCCATATCGCCGTTCCGGGCATATTCCCCTCTCTTTTCTTTCTCGTTCATAATCAGGTTTTATATCATATAAATTAATATCTACTTCTACCGCTGCAAGAGCCAGGAATTCTTCATCATTTAAATCTTCATGGTTTTTGTATATTCTGTGATCGGTAAATGCCATAACCTGATACCCATGTTTTTTATATATTTCCTTGGATTCTTCCGGTTTCAGCCTTCCATCTGATATGGTTGTATGACTGTGAAGGTTAGCCTTATAAAATTCTCCTTTTTCAGGCAATAAAAAAATTCTATTCTTCATACTATCCTCGTTCCAACACTTTAGCTCTATTAATTTTATGTAAGAAAGCGCTGCCAAATGCTCTGACAGCGCTTTCTTATCTTAATCTGGATAAAAATATCACTCTTAAGATGAGATAATACCTTTTTATTTCTCATTTGCCTCTTTAATCGCTTCGTTTGCTCTGTCCTGAATAGATTTCATGGTATCTTCCAGTGATTTTTGCCCCTGACCGTATAATTGACCTTCTTCAGTGTAAATCTGTCCGATTGTGGTATCAGCAATACCCATAATTTTTTCACTTAGGTATAATCTGCTATTATCAAACCATCCTAAGATAAAATCTTCTACTGTTAAATGATCATCTGCAAATTTTGGAAGTAAACTATTTTCAATGTAAGATTTTGCTTCAGTTTCTGTTAGAACCTTTGCAGGGACACGTCCGTAACCTAAAGTATATTTGTTTTCACAAATAGTTTTGATTACTTCAAATGCTGCATCTTTATTACCGGATGTCTTTGGTATAGCATAGCAGTTTGTAATTGTTAAAGAAGATGGATCTGAGCCTTCTGGATATGGCATTGGAAGAATACCTAATTCCCAATCCCTTGGATATTTTGTTTTATCTGATAATGCACTTGCTACCCATCCGCCATATACATACATTCCGATATTTCCATTTACCATGAAGGAGTTATATGGATATGTACCAGAAGCTAAATCTATACAGCTTGGTTGAATCTTAAGTTCATTACCTAAACTAAAGAACCATTTTGTAGCATCAGCGAATGCAGGATCATCAAAATTGGCTGTACCATCAGCTTTATAAGCAGAAACACCCTTTTGTGTAGCTTGTAAATAGTTGCATGCAACGTCATCACTCATAAAGGATCCCCAGATATTCTTTTCTGGATTGTTGAGTTTCTTAGCTGTTTCAACATATTTTTCCCAAGTCCATCCTTCTGCAGTTGGATATGGAACATTAGCATCATCAAAGATTTTCTTGTTATAATAAGTTAACCAAATATCTTTTTCTGCTGGAATAGCATATGTCTTATCTTCAAACTTAACAGGTAGACCGCCATATATAGTGTCCATATCATAATTATCTGCTTTTGCAAGATCATCAATTGGCTCTAAAACAGCGGCTTTGTAGAACTCTTCCAATTGAAGGGGAGTTCTGTTTACGATGTCGATTTCTTCTCCTGACATTAAACTTACAAGTACCTTGTCTATTTCTCCTGCTTTTGTTGTAGGAGTGATGTAAAACTCTACGTTAATACCTGTTTTTTCTTTAATTAAGTCTACCATTTCTTTTGTTTCAGTGCCGGTTGCAGCGTTATCTGTCAGTGCCCATTTTACAGTCACACCATCAAATGGTTTATCACTGTTAGGCTTTTGGGTAGATTCAGTACCTTCAGTCACAGTTGTTTTACTACCTGAATTATCCTTAGTTTTATCGGATTTTCCGCATCCGGCAGTACTTAAAACCATCATTGCAGCTAAGCCAAAAGCAACGCCTCGTTTTAATGTGCTTTTTAATTTCATGTTTATTTCCCTCCTTTTATTTATAACCCTATTATAGCTAATATTTTATCTAGTTTATATAGGTTGTATTTTGAATTTATGTGCTATTCTTATCATTCTGTCAGTATTTTAAAATATAAACTAACTTTTTTATTCATATATACCAATAAACGAAAGAGCAGATTCCTCCCAGTCTCTTTTCTACCAATAGACTTCCCACTGTGCCACTAACCTTACAAGTGCTTCCATATAAAAATAATCCCCCCACAGGGTACATTCATCAACACCACTATCCTTTACCGTATTATATGGAGAACTCTTTGCGTAAGTAGAATGAAGTAATATTCCGTTAGTATCTTCACTAGAACGATATAAGCAATGTTTTGTCAATGCCTTTAATAAACGTTTTGCTGTTTTTATATAATCCTTTGCTTCCTCAGGTTCTAAATATTTTGCCATTTCAAGCATTCCACAAGCTGCTATAGCCGCAGAAGAAGAATCTCTTGGCGACCCGCTTCCATCTGTAAAGTAAAAATCCCAGTAAGGTATCAGATTCTTAGGTAAATGCTCTAGAAAACATGCTGTAATCTTTCTAAAACTTTCAATATACATTGAATTCGGACAATACTTATATGCAATGGCTGAGCCATATATTCCCCAGGCCTGACCCCTTGCCCATATGGAACCATCTCTATATCCCTGCGCAGTTACCCCACGTAGCGGAGCACCTGTCTCCGGGTCAAAATAATAAGTATGATATGTAGAGGAATCTTCACGGACTACATGTTTCATGCTGGTTCTAATATGTAGAAGTGCAGTTTCCCTGTATTTTAAATTCTTTGTTTCCTCTGATGCCCAAAATAACAAAGGCATATTTAAAAGGCAATCAATAATTAATCTGTATTCCTTGGGATTACCTAATTTTCCCCAAGCCTGAAAGAATTCTCCCCTATCTTGAAACCGACCCATCAGATTATCTGCTGCCATTAGAGCCGTTTCTCTTGCCAGTTTGTCGCCTGTTAGTTTATAAGCCGCAACACAGGAAGGTGTATACAAAAATCCCATATCGTGATGATCTACTACAATTCTTTTTATCAGACGTTCTTTGAAGCTTGGCACCTGATGAAGGGCTGCTTCTTTAAAAACACCCTCCTTGGTCTGTTCATATGCCAGCCACAACTGTCCAGTCCAAAATCCATTGGTCCAGTCATTGTTTTCTGTAGCTGGATATATCTGATTGATGCTATTTGCGGCCGGAAAACTATCGTAAAACTCCGGAATATTATTTTTAACCTGAGCAATCACATGGTTTAGTGCATCGCGTGCTTCCTCTATGGTAATTACTTCATATGTTCCAAGTGTTTTCTTTGTCTGCATAACTCACCTCTTGTACAATATCCTAATCTTCTGAAAATGTAAACCACAAAATATCATTTGCTTTTAATTTCATACTGTATTCTCTGCTTTTACCATCATATATTATGGTTTCCTGAGGTTCATAAGTATTATTGACAATACAATATTTATTGGTTGCAGGATAATAATTTACTTCTACATTATAGTTGCTGCTATACCACTTCTTCATCTCCTGCTCCATACCTGCGGCCCAGAATATAGCACG
>CALDJN010000423.1 GCA_937901695.1 uncultured Anaerocolumna sp. | reverse complement strand
TTTTTTTTTTTTGGGGCAGAAATGCAAGATTTGCTGAGAATTTTGCTGTTGGCGGACATATTCAAGTATGGGGTAGAATACAAAGTAGAGAGTATCAGAAAAAAATTGGTGAAAATGATTTTGAAAAACGGGTTGCTTATGAAGTATCTGTTAGTAAATTAGAGTATTTAGAAGAATTTTAATTCATAATGTTCCATAGGAAATATGGTTTTTACCTTGTAAATTAGAGTATTTAAAAGAATTTTAATATATAGAAGGACACTTTGTTATAGGAATTGGGGCTGTTGCAAAATAAAAAATTTGTCATTCTGAGAGCAAATTCAGCAAGCTGAATTTGACCGAAGAATCTCACTTAAAGATGGGATTCTTCGAATTTATAATCCAGCTTTGCTAAATTTTTGCTCTCAGAATGACAGTTTTGCAGCAGCTCCTTTTAATATGCACTTAATGTAAATATGTGACAAAAAATCTTTAAGTGTATTTAGTGTTGACAACCTATACACATAATGCTAATATGAATTAAACATAAAAGTAAAACTTAATAAAGTATTTTGGTAGAGGCGCATCTTTTAAGAGTATATTACAGGATATGGCAGACATAAAAGAATGTATTAGAAAGGGAAAGATGCCGAAATTAAGATAATTCTGTACTATCTTAATTGGGCTTATGGTTAATAACCATATGACTGTCATCATATCTGATGGAGTGCTGCCTAAAGAATGTCAAGCCAATACAATCATGGGTCATTATATAGACTATGTTTTTAGGCTATACAATCCATATTCTTTAGTGTCGACTCATGGTCGACTTTTTTTTATGTAATAGGAAATTGCGTCCCATTATATAAAAAAAGACCTGCAGGATGCCTACTTACAGGTAAGAAATTATGCCAACCATACTCGGCGTAAGAATATACCAAGGCAATTCTTTGCTTTGCATAAATCAGGGCTATCCATGAATGAATCATTGGATAAGCTAATGACGTATAATATAGTAAGGTTAATCATTCTGATAAAGCATAATATGATTTTTATTTGTGATAATGTTTTAATATTAAAAAGTTAATTTTATAAATAAAAGCAATCGAAATTGTGAAAGCTAATTTCTTCTATAAGGTTCTATAAGATTATAGAAGATTGTAGCTAAAACGTTCCTTAGAAACAGATAAATATAACATATAGATGTGATACATATTAATTAGGAGGTGCCACATGGCAATTTTTAGAGGTGCTGGTGTTGCAATCATAACACCATTTAAAGAAAATATGGAAGTTAATTATGAAAAACTGGGTGAGTTAATTGAGTACCAGATTGCTAATGGAACAGACAGCATTATAATCTGCGGAACAACTGGGGAAGCTTCTACTTTGACTCATGATGAACACTTGGAATGTATTTGCTATGCTGTCAATAAAGTAAATAAGAGAATTCCGGTTATAGCAGGAACTGGCTCTAATTGT
This sequence comes from uncultured Anaerocolumna sp., assembly GCA_937901695.1. GTDB lineage: Bacteria > Bacillota > Clostridia > Lachnospirales > Lachnospiraceae > Anaerocolumna. The sequence goes on along the minus strand of CALDJN010000423.1, from coordinate 6,694 downwards.
ACAGAAACTGCCGTTTTTTTATCAGTGGAAGCGGAAAAGCATGGAGCAGATGGACTTTTAGTTGTAACACCATATTATAATAAAGCAACTCAAAAAGGTTTAATAGAACACTTTACTGATGTGGCAAAATCAGTGGATATTCCTATTATTATGTACAATGTACCGGGAAGAACAGGCTGTAACATTCTTCCTAAAACTGCAGCACATTTAGTTAAAAATGTGGATAATATTGTTGGAATAAAAGAAGCTAGTGGAAATATCTCTCAAGTTGCAAGCTTAATGAGCTTAACGGATGGAAATATTGATTTATATTCCGGTAATGATGATCAGATTCTTCCCCTGCTATCCCTAGGTGGTTCAGGCGTTATCTCTGTATTATCCAATATTGCTCCAAGAGAAACCCATGATATAGTAGCTAAATATTTTGAGGGTGATATAAAAGGAAGCCGTGATATACAATTAAAAGCTATGCCACTAATAGATGCATTATTCTGTGAGGTTAACCCAATACCAGTTAAAACAGCCGCTAATTTAATGGGTTTTGACGTAGGAAATTTGAGAAAACCTTTAACAGATATGGAACCTGAAAACAAAGAAAAACTACGTAAGGCTATGAAAGATTTTGGAATTAAGTTAATAAATGATTAATAAAGATTCATGATTAGAGCATTACAACCAAAGGTAAGATTGTGTGAGGAATGCTATAATCACTATATTTAGAAAAAGTCTGAAATAGTTTTTCAGATATAAATCGCAGTAAGACAAAGTTTTGTCATTATGCAGAAAAGAGGAAATATGACGAAGATTATATTAAGAGGATGCAACGGCAAGATGGGTCAGGTTATTACTGAACTTTTAAGTAATGACCAACAGGCACAAATCGTTGCTGGGATTGATTTAAATGGTATAGCAAAGAACGGATATCCAGTGTTCAAATCTTTTTCACATTGTAACGTAGATGCAGATGTAATCATTGATTTTTCCTCTCCTAAGGGGTTAGAGGATATGATTTTTTATGGACAGAGTAAAAATGTACCTATTGTATTATGTACAACAGGGCTATCGGAAGAAGATATTGCAATGGTTAGTGAGGGCTCTAAAAAGGTTGGCATATTAAGATCTGCAAACATGTCACTGGGTATCAATACACTCCTAAAATTAGTTCAGGCTGCTACAAAGGTATTGGTTGCAGCAGACTTTGATATAGAAATTCTGGAAAAGCACCACAATCAAAAGGTGGATGCTCCTTCCGGAACAGCTTTATTGTTAGCAGATGCCATTAATGAAGTATTGAACAAGGAATACACCTATAAATATGACCGTTCCCAAGAACATGCACCACGTGGAAAGAAAGAAATAGGTATATCCGCAGTAAGAGGTGGAACCATTGTTGGCGAACATGAAATCATCTTTGCAGGTACTGATGAGGTAATAGAGTTTAAGCATACAGCTTATTCGAAAGCAGTATTTGCAAAAGGAGCAATTCAGGCAGCAAAATTCCTTGCTGGAAAAGGGCCTGGTTTGTATCAGATGAGTGATGTGATAGGTTAATGGATTTTGGAAAAAGAAATTCGGCATAGTCGTGAATTGCGGCTATGCCGTTTCTTCGTTTAGCAGCCAATTATATCCAAGAAACACTGGAGGATGTCACTGTTGATGCGGTTATTAAGGATGAAACATCTGGCTGACCTAAAAATCCATGGCGGAGCTGTTTGGTGTACAGACACCGGCAATCAGCAAGCACCTAAAGAATATTTTTGAAGAAGGTGAGCTAGATGAAAAAGTGGTTGTTTCCAGAATGGAAATAACCACAGCACACGGAGCAATTCCTGAAAAGACTCAAACCAGAGATGCTCAGTTTTATAATCTGGATGCTATCATCTCTGTGGGCTATCGTACCGCAATCCAAGACTACAACTGAATAGAATTTGTTAAAAAACTGTGAATTACATTTCTTTGCTAAAATGTTCACAATTTCTTCGCAAAGGGAGAGTATCATTAATTTATTACATTCTAAATTATCATTAGATAAAGGAGCTGTTGAAAAATAGAAAATGGAATTCTGAATGTCATTCTGGGTGCAAATTCAGCAAATCTGAGTTGTAAGCTTGAAGAATCTCACCTTAAAAATGGGATTCTTCGCTTAAAATTTAGCTACGCTAAACTTACGCTCAGAATGACAGGTTTGTACTAAATTTACGTTAGAACGACAGTTTTGCAACAGCCCCTGCGAAATATAAGTTTAAGGAGGAAAAAGTTTTGATAGAAGTAAAGAATCTGGTCAAAAGGTATGGAGATTATCTAGCCGTTGACAATTTAAGTTTTACTTTAGAAAAAGGGCGGATATTAGGATTTCTTGGACCCAATGGTGCCGGCAAGTCCACAACCATGAATATTATTACAGGATACATATCATCCACAGAGGGTACTGTTACAGTTAATGGTAATGACATCTACGACCAGCCTGAGGAGGCTAAGAAATGTATTGGATATTTACCTGAGATTCCCCCAGTATATCCGGATATGACAGTACGTGAATATCTTAATTTCGTAGCAGATATAAAAAAGGTGAAAAGGTCTGATAAGAATAAGATGATTTCTGACATAATGAATATGACAAAGATTGCTGATGTATCAGAACGTTTGATAAAACATTTATCCAAAGGATATAAACAAAGAGTTGGTCTTGCTCAGGCAATAGTTGGTTATCCGGAATTACTTATTTTAGATGAGCCTACTGTTGGTTTAGACCCTATGCAAATCATTGAAATTAGAGACCTTATTCATAGTTTAAGTAAAAATCATACCATTATATTAAGTTCCCACATACTTTCAGAAGTAAGTGCCATATGTGATGAAGTTATGATTATCAATAAGGGAAAATTTATTGTCAGAGACACTCCTGAGAATTTATCAAAACATATTGGTGGTTCCAATGGACTTCATATACAAGTGAAGGGGGATAAAGATATAGTACAAAATGCCCTTAGCCCAATAGACGGTATCACCCAAATCGTATATGAAGAAAGTAATCAAGAAGGAATTGTAAAACTTACCATATACACTGGAGAAGAGATAGATATTCGTGAAGATGTATTTTTTGCTTTAAGTGATGTAAGATGCCCAATCCTTGATATGACTTCCACAAGTATGTCGCTGGAAGATATCTTCTTGGAATTAACCCAAGATGACGAAATAACAAATCAAGGAGAAGTAACAGACCAAGAGGAAGCAGCAAATCAAGGAAAAGTAACAAATCAAGAGAAGGTAGCAAATCAAGAGAAAGTAACAGACCAAGAGAAAGTAGCAAAGCAAGAGAAAATAACAGACCAAGAGAAAGCAACAAATCAAGAAAAAGTAATAAATCAAGAGAAAGCAACAAATCAAGAAAAAGTAATAAATCAAGATAAAGCAACAGACCAAAAGCAAGCAACAGACCAAAAGGAGGCAGAAAACCATGTTAGCGATTTATAAAAAAGAATTAAAGTCTTACTTTACTTCAATGACAGGTTATGTATTTATAGCCTTTTTCTTATGTATCATAGGAATATATTATGTAGCTTATAATCTGGTCGGATCATTAGCTAACTTTGAATATGTTTTATCATCTGCTTCCTTTCTATTTGTACTATTAGTTCCAATCTTAACTATGCGTATCATGGCTGAAGAGAAGAAGCAAAAAACAGACCAATTGCTGTATACCTCACCACTATCTCCAACCAGCATCATTATGGGTAAATATCTGGCAGTTATTACAGTATTTTTAATAGCTATGGCAATTGTGAGCCTTTATCCTGTTATTCTATTACAATTTGGAAATATACCATTAAAAATAGCCTATGGTTCTATTTTAGGATTTTTATTGTTAGGGGCTGCTTACATAGCAATCGGATTATTTATATCCTCCTTAACCGAAAGCCAGTTAGTTGCAGCGGTTGTTTCCTTTGTTGTTATGTTAATTACTGTTTTAATGAGTGGGATTGTAGAAATGTTTCCAAAAGATAATAAATCAGCATTGATTATCTTTTCCGTTATTGTAATACTTATATGCCTGATTACTTATGTAGTAATGCATAATATTACCATATCCCTGTCTTTGGGAATTATAGGAGAAACTATACTTATGGTAATTTATTTTATAAAACCTACACTATTTGATGGCTTAGTGGTTCGATTCTTTGACTGGTTTTCCGTTATCGAAAGATATAATAACTTTCTGATGGGGATGCTTGATTTATCTGCTGTTATTTATTATATCAGTATAGTATTCCTTTTCTTATTCTTAACCGTTCAGTCAATTAAGAAGAGCAGATGGAGCTAAGAAAAATGTTATCAGCTAGTAATTTGTGCCGGCGTACAAAGTTACTAAGGTTATTAAAAGGCGCTAAAGCGCCAGAATCGAGGTTATAATGAAGGAATTTGATAATGAGAATAAGCAAGAACTTAAGATTCCGGAGCAAGAAATGAATAAACTTAAGAAGATTTCTTTATCCGGTCTTAAAGCATCCTTCTCTACTAGAAAGTTTAAAGGAGGAGCCTATACTACAGTTATTACAGCCATTGTTTTAGTGATTGTATTACTGGTCAATGTATTTATATCTGAATTAGATTTGAAAATAGATTTAAGTTCCCAGAACATGTTTACCCTTACAGATACCACTAAAAAGTATCTGACCAATGTAAAAGACGATATCACCATTTACTATATGGTACAAACCGGTACTGAAGATAAGATTGTAAAAAGAATACTGGATAAATATAATTCCGCTTCAGACCATATTTCTGTGGTATATAAAGATCCGGTACTTAATCCAACCTTTGCTTCCCAATACACGGATGAAAAAGTATCAAACAATAGCGTAATTGTAGTAAATAAAGCAAATGGTAAAGTAAAGTATGTGAATTATAATGATATGTTTGAATATGAAATGGACTATTCTACCTATAAAACAACTACCTCAGGGGTAGACGTTGAGGGTCAGATTACTTCAGCAATTCAATATGTTACCATGGAAAAACTCCCGGTAATGTATATGGTAGAAGGGCATGGAGAAACCCAGCTTTCAGACATTATGAAAGCTTCTTTGAAGAAAATAAATGTAACTACCAACGATTTATCCACTTTGAAAGAATCTACCATACCTAAAGATTGTTCTGTCCTCTTAATTACTGCACCACAGACCGACTATTCCAAAGAGGAAGTTGAGATGATAAAAAATTATCTATCCTCAGGTGGAGATGCCATAATTTTAGTGGATTACGTAGCCCAAGGTTTGGAAAACTTTAATAGCTTGTTAAATTACTATGGTGTTGCCTTGGTGGATGGTATTGTCTTAGAAGGCAACTCAAATTACCATATGGGACAGTATGTAAATTATCTGTTACCTAATGTAGAAAGCCACAATATTACTTCTTCCATACGTAAGAAAGACGCAGCTGTTATTACTCCTGTGGCAAAAGGTATTAAAGTATTAGATTCTGCAAGAAGTACCATTAAAGTAACTCCTTTATTAACCACATCAGATTCTGCTTATTCTAAAATCAATATAGAATCCGATGTATTGGACAAGGAAGCAGGCGATATAGAAGGACCATTTAACCTGGGTGTATTAATCGAAGAAAACTATAAGGATACGGAGACCAAGATAGCAGTATATGGTTCTGCCTATATGATTGACAAAGATATGACTTCCTTCCCTTCCGCCGGTAATTTGGATATGTTCTTAAATACTGTAAATTATATGGGTAGTAAAGACGATTCCGTAGCGGTACCAACCAGAAGTTTAGCACAGGAGTATTTAACAATCTCTGCCGCACAATCTAATTTCTGGGCTGCACTGGTAGTCATTATTATTCCGGCAGCAATCTTAATTACAGGAGGATACATTTGCATAAAGAGGAGGAAGAAATAATGGCAGACAGAAAGAAAAAGAATCGAAATACCTTTTTACTCTTACTGATTGCTATGGTTTTGATGATAATTGCTTATATATGGTTGATAAATTCGAAAAAGAATAAAGAAAATGTGGATCAATCAGAAAATACCAATGATTCTGTTACCTTATCTTCTTTAGATGTGAAATCTATAGATGGCATATTTTTAAAAAATGAAAATGGCGAGATGGCTTTAAAACAGACAAAAGATAAAAAGTGGAACAATGAGGAGAATTCTTCATTTCCAGTAAATCAGACACTAGCTTCCAACATGGCAGAGGCACTTAAAGAGGTAAAAGCAGAGCAAACAGTAGTAGAAAAAGCAGATGATTTATCACAGTATGGTCTGGACCAACCGAAACTTCAAGTTACGGTAACTTTAAAAGATGGGACTAAAACCAATTTTCTTCTAGGAAATGAAGTACCTATAACTGGTGGTTATTATGGAACCGTTAATGGAAAAGGCACAGTATACATTATTCCAGCCAGTTTTTATGATACCTTTCATAAGAACATAACCGATATGACAGCTGTGGAGAAAATACCTGACATACCTTCTAATAATGTCACTTACCTGAAGGTGGAAAGCAAAGATAACCCAGCTTTTGAAATAAAATATGATGAGAATAATTATTCTGACTACGGCGGAACGTCTAAATGGACTATATTACAGCCTTATAAGACACCAATTTCCGGTGATGCTGCAGAAATATCCACTTTATTAGGAAACTATTCCGGATTGACCTTTGAAACTAATGTT
>CALDJN010000422.1 GCA_937901695.1 uncultured Anaerocolumna sp. | reverse complement strand
TAATAGAGCTACTGAAATTGCAAAAGATATTGTTAAATTAATAGATTGGAATAACTCAGCTCTTTTGCATAAAGGTTTATCTTGGATTACACAAAATTATTTAAGGCTTAATTGCATAATATAAATTTGAGGAAATTTCAGTGAATTACTTAACCAACTAAAAAAATTCTGCAGTTTTAGAAGCTGCAACTAATCTTTTGGCTCAACCTACTGGTTGAGCCACTTTTACATAATAGAAGCGTGTAACAAAAGAGGTTGTAGCAAAACTGACTGTCATTCTGAGCCCAAGGGGCGAAGAATCCCAGTTTAATATGAGATTCTTTGAACAAAGGTTCTATGAATGACAGCTTAATGTAGGATTCTTCGAACCAAAGTTCTCAGAATGACAAGCTTTTATAGCGATGACAGCTTAACGCGAGATTCTTCGAGCATAATTCAGCAAGCTGAATTTGCTCTCAGAATGACATTTTTTATTTTGCAGCAACCCCTTTTCCCATTTCCTTTATTGTTTTTGTACTAATTCCTGTAAGCCCTAATAATAAGTGCTCTCCATCACTGTGTATACTATAATCATGTAATTTTATTACATAATCTATTCCGTTAACTCTAATAGTATCATCGGCTACAAATCCCTTTTCCGTATTTGGTTGTTTGCATTCTTCTTTTAGCCATTGCAAGAATTCTAAGGAAGGTATTTCACCCTCTCTGATTATCTCCCTATGATGTTCATCAAAGTAATTCAAGATAACATCAGCCATTTTAGATTCATTATTAATTGATTTAAGATATTCAAAATTTGTCATTTTACCACACTCCTTTACGATATTATACCACTAAAGCTGCCAATGTATTAAAAAAGATGATAATTAGTGTAAGTCCCTAATGTAATAATTTCGTAAAAGAAAATTTATACTTTTGCGGCACTTTTAGACAAAGTTTTGACAAATATAGACTCTATGATGTAAAATAGTAGATAGATTTATGCCAAGTAATAAAAGGCAATATAAGTTACATAGGAGGAGATTATATGAAGAGACGAATGCAAAGATGTATTATAGGATTACTAGTCTTAATAATGGCTTTACCTGTAATACCAGGAGGCAGTATTGTAGCAGATGCAGCCACTGCAAAACCTACACTGTCCGCTTCAAAGAAAACCATTGTAGGAACTGGTGCTACCTATAACCTATCTGTAAAGAATGCAGGTAAGAACGTAACAAAATATAAATGGTATTCTACCAATAGTAAAGTTGCAACCGTACAGGCAACCAAAGATCCTGCAGTTGCAAAAGTTACTACAGTTGGTAAAGGAACTGCCTATATTAAATGTGGCGTTTTCTATAAGGGTGCAGATGTTAGACGTCCTTATAGTAAAGTTACGGTACAGATTCCTGCTACAGAAGTTAAGATTACCAATGCAGTAGACAATGATAATAACAGACATGTTATAGCAGTTGGTGAAACTTACGATTTTAATGCTGCTAAAACTCCAAGCAATGCCAGTGATAAATTATATTATTTTATAGATAATGGCAACAGCGGTGAAGTGTATGCTACTGTTGATCCGGTTACCGGAGTAGTAACTGGTGTAAAAGCAGGAAAAGATAGCGGTGCTTTTGTCAGATTAAGAGTAGTTGCCTCCATGACAAAGGAAGGGGCAGTAAATAGTACGGTTGATGATGCAATCAATATTGAAGTTGTTGAAAAGACAACCAAAGTGAATAGTGTTAACATCATAGATTCAACTACTTTAAAGATTACTTTTAGCAATGCAATTGATTCTGAATCAATTATTGGAAAAGATAAAAAATTAAAAGATTCTATTATTATTATGGCTAAGACTGATGATAAGAATAAGACTGCCAAAGGCTTAGGAGAACTTACTCCAACCTTATCTGATGATGGAAAGACTTTAACTATTCAGACCCAGTATAATTTTGATGGTACTTATGGAATAATCTTAACTTCTGATGTTAAGGGTAAAGATAAATCCGACTTGCAGCCATATGATAGAACAATTAAAAATTATGACACAGTTGGTCCATCTTTTATAAAATATACAACAGATGATACCGGACTAAAGGCTACGATTCATTTCTCAGAAGCAGTTGATTTTTCAAGGATGGAAATTGTAGGTGCAAAAGCATTAAGTTCTAATTATATTACGGCAACTACATCGAATATGTTATTACAGAAAAAGAATTATGTTGTATCCGCAGATAGGAAGTCATTAACTATTGATTTAACTAATATGGACAGTACGGATCAGAATAAGATTTTTGAAATTCAGATAGCCGGACTTACGGACATAGCAGGTAATCCATCAGTAACTCAACCGTTAAGAGCATCCTTAACTACAGATACAAGACCAAAGCCACAAGCAAGATTATTAACTATCATAAGAACAAGTTATGATACATTAACGGCAACCTTTGACAGACCAATTAAGAACCCTGGTAACTTAATTATTAATAATGCTTATGATATGCCAGTTGGTGTTGTGGATAAAGACGATGCCAGAAAAGTTAATTATAAGATGTCTACAGCCTCAGCACAGCTTTCGGGAGTACAGACAGTTACCATACAATTCTGGGATAGCTATAATGTTCCCATTAACGATACAACAGCTTATAACCCAGTTTCAAGATCTGTTGACTTTACAACAGACAGGACAATTCCAGTACTTGTAAAAAGTGATTTAGTTATGGATACGGTAAATAGTGTAGACGTCTATAAACTGGTATTAACTTATAGCAAGAATGTAGAGGTACAATATCCAAGTGGTTTATTATTAGCTAACATCGTAACTACCAATAATGACAGATATTCTAATAGACCATTAAATTACACTGCAATTGCCAAAGATAATCAAGTAACTTTATTACTAAATACGGATCAAATGCTATACAGCGGTACTTACATGATTGATATTCCTGAATACTTTGTAAGAGACGGTTACATGAATAGAAGTGTTAAGACTACCATTACGGTATCTAAGAATGCAGCATTATCCAGTAATTTACCGGCACCTAGATTAGTTCAGCAAGCACCGGATAATAATAATATTATTGAAGTATACTTTGGTGTAAAAGTTGATGAAGCCACTGCTCAGAATACAGCTAATTATAATATTCCAGGTGTAAGCATTATATCAGCACAATTAAAAGATAATAATGATAATGGTGCAAGAATAGAATTACGTGTTCAACCTGGCACTATTACGGCCAATACTGCTTACTATGTAATCATCAGCGGAATTACCGGATATCATAATACCTATTCAGTAATGGATACTTATCAGACTCCGGTATATCTGAAAGAAAATACAGCTCCTGGCATTATAACAGCAGTATTAAATTATCCTAACGTAATTACGGTAACATTTACAGAGGATATTTTTGGAATACCTTCATTTAAAGTAACCCAGGGTGGTATAGATTTAGGTGGAACTGCCACTATAATTGGTAATAAGGTTATGATTAACCTAAGCGTAATTCCTAATAATAATGGACAGCCTATACTATTAGAAGCAAACCCAAATAACTTATTAAAAGATACTAATGGTAACATAGCTAATGTGACTATTAGAAATGTACAGGTTACGTATTAATTAAATAAACAAATAAAGATTTATATATTAAAAAAGGCATCCTATATAAGTCTGGGGTATCATAGCAATTTGAGAAACGCAAAATGAATACAGAACAAAACACGGTGTGAGAGTATGTTAAATGGCTTTTGCACCGTGTTTTTTCCAAATTGAAAAAATGTTCAGTCTTTTTCAAAAGCAGAGAGCCATGTTTTTCGAGGTGAAGTATACCACCTATTGGATATAGGATAGGATTAAAACAATTTGCAAGTACAAAGCAGGGTATTAAGCGTAAAAAATCAGAGTGCTTGCCAATTGTTTTAATCCTATCCTATAT
>CALDJN010000421.1 GCA_937901695.1 uncultured Anaerocolumna sp. | reverse complement strand
ATTTATGATATTAAAGCTTTCCACAAGGTACCTTATTATAAAGTACCTTGTGGAAAGCTTTAATATCATAAATGCCCTTCCCGGTATAGATACCTTGGCTAAAAATATCTTGGTAAATATCTGATATTACGGTTCCGTAATGGGCAAGTCCCGATTCTCCCCCAAAGATTTTCGTAAACTTGCTGCCCTTCTTATCCGGAATATGATTTCTTACCGAGGGTTGAATAATAACATAGCCCTCCTTCACCTTTTGTCCTGTGGAATCCAGAACTGGTTTATTTAAAGGATGATCAATCATTCCCACCAATTTCGAGGCATTATCACGAAGCAGATTCGTATCCGCATCCAGTGTAATCACATATTGAAAGGTGGTAAGAAGTTCTTGGTCACAATAAATAGAAGAAAAGGTAGTCTTATCTTTTCCTGTTCCAATTAAAAGATTATTAAACTCTTCCAGCTTTCCTCTCTTACGCTCCCAGCCCATATAACAATTCTCCGCCTTATTCCATTTGCGGTAGCGGAAAAACAAAGAAAAACGTTGGTGCTCAGAAGGGTAGAGTTCATTCAGTTCCTTCATTCGTGTGACAAGGGCAGACTCTATCACCTTATCCTTTGCCATAAACTGGCTTGGAGAATCCTCAAAATCAAGAAGCAATGCAAAGTAAATATTTGGCTGCCGGTTTGCCAGATAATTCTTTTGAAGGCGATCCAGGTACTCTAAGCCCTGTTCCTTGGATGAGACGATAACCGACATAACCACAAAGGTTCTTGCTTCATCCGGTACTTCCTTCAGATAATTCAAAAAAGGAATCTTCTTAACCATAATTCTTCTGGTAAATGTAAAATTCGTAATCTCTATAGAAATACCCATTAGCAGTGGCATTACTACTAAAAGGGTAATTACATTCCGGTTGACATCCTCCACGTCACCAAAAGTTCGGAACCCATAGAGCAGGCAGGCACTCAGCCCCAGAGTAATAAGGAATAGGGAGAGGAAATAAATGAAGCCCTTTACGTTCTTCCTTTTCTTAAGGCTTTTAGGGATTGGTTTCCCTAATACCTTTGCTTTCAGAATTGGATAACCCTTACCTAAAAGATAGGCGCCTACGTGATGAGAGCAATGCAGATCCTCCCTTTCCTGAATTGCCAGTTCCATACAATCTTTTGCTATCTTTTCTTCCATCAGCCGATAACGCAGGGATAATTTAACGATAACCCCCCGGTACATTCCCCTGGCTTCCAAATCCATCTTTGAATAGACACCATCCGGATCCTGTAATAAAATCTGTTCCAGATAGGAATATTCCTCAAAGAATTTTTCTTCATCCACTTCATTGATATCCCGCAGGCTGACAATTAAAGTTCGGATATTTGTCTCAAGAAATGATTCAATCTTTCCTTCCTCCATAAATATTTGGGAAGTTTTCACCTGGCTTCCCAGGGAAGCAAAATGATATTCTAAGTACCTTTGAATGGAAGCCTCATGAAAGGACATATTTTTCAGCAGGTATATTACATGGGCATGAAATGAGTAGTTCAGCCTCAGATTGTCTTCTATTTCACAAAGCAGTGGCAATATGTCTGCCGGTCCCTTTCCATCTCCCAACTTTTCCCTGACGAAATTATCAGCCTTAGACTTCACATCAATTATATGGAGAATCTCATCTGCAATTACAATAATTTCTTCAAGAAGGCAAAACCCCAGCATTTCCGGCAGAACCCAGATTTCCTTATCCGTTAGGGGTATCTTCTGCTGATAAGCCTTTAGCATGACAGAAATATTTTCTTCACTTAAATGTCCACCGGAAAGTGCCACCATTTTTTTGGCAACAATATATATACGTGGAAAGTTACGATATTCCTTTACTTTCAGAATCGGTAATACGGCATAGCTGGTTCCCGAGGTGCGCACTTTTTTAATTTCCCGGTACATCATCTGGAAATTATCAAAGAGCCAGCGTGCTGCAGGAATCAGAGAAATAATATCGTTAGATAGTGAAGAGATACTGTCCCTGATTTTATTCAGCTTTTTATAAGCCGCCTGATTATAGTCATTAAGAACAAAGCTGTATCCAATTAATCTGACCTGACTGTGACCTTCTGCCAAATCAACCATCTGTTTTTCCCATTGGCTGGGTCCTGGTTTATCCCCTTCCCCTGATGGATGAATTTGAAAATGTATCTTCTTGCCAAAATGGTTGTATCGATAATACAGCATTAATAGGACAAAACCGATTAATGCAATCAGTATCAATAAAATAACCAGCAGAAACGGTGAATTTATATAAAAATTAATTCCTTCTAACAAGATTAGCAATGGAAGCTCCTCCTTATATAAGAAATCCTTCAGACAAGCTTGTATCAGTTGGAAGGTTACAGTTTAGCCTGTAGAATCCCATAGAAGAACCGTAACCTTACAGCTGATAATTTGTCTGAATTCAAAAAAAAAATACCACAATATTATATTGTGGCATTTTTTATGTTTTTTATTAATG
>CALDJN010000420.1 GCA_937901695.1 uncultured Anaerocolumna sp. | reverse complement strand
AAATGTATTTCTGAAATCCATTATTTAATCCTCCTCTGGAAATTCCTGTTTTTCTATATCATTTACGAACGATTCTGAATTAACTCATATTAAAATTATACCTCAATTTACCAATTATTCAAATGATTTTTAATATAAGTATATTTATTTTAACCTGTTACTTTAATAGCTCAAAAAAGAGACCTTACGGTCTCTTTAATAGCATACCTTATTATGTATCTATTCTATTTACTTAATTTCAAAGGTACAATTTAGCACCACAGATACCTCTTTTTCTAATGAAGCGATGTCATTGCCTAAACGATAGCCATATCCGTCATAATAATCAACCCCATTCGTATATAAGGGTGTAATCTTCATATCAGAAATGTGTGCATGTGATAAATCTCCCAGCTTACTTCCTGCATTTTCTGCAATCACCTTGGCTCGATTTGTTGCATCTTTAGAAGCTTCTGCTAACATTGTTACTTTTAAATCAGCCAGCTTGGTATAATGGTATTCCGGAGCATAAGATTGGAATTGGACTCCTTCATTTAATAGCTCGGTTGCATTTCTTGAGATTTCCGTTACTTTATCAATTTCATCCGAGCTTATTGTTACCGTCTGGCTTAAATTATAATTGGCTATCTCGTTGGTATTTGCTCCATATTCATTTAAGACATAATTTTCTTTAGTAGAAATGGAGGAAAACACCAAATCCTCTTCCTTGAATCCATTTTCTACAAAATATTTCTTTACCTTTTCCTTGTCTGCTTCGAGTCTGTTATAACCGTCCTTTAAATCAATGGACTGTACATCAAAATATCCAGTCCATACAATTAAATCGGATGTAATCTGCTGTACTGCATATCCTCGGACATCGATACTATTTTTTTTACTTTTAAAATCTGCCAGACCATTAACTCCAATAAAACAGGCAATTATCACCGCAATCGATAGTATCAAAGCAACGATAATATTACCTATAAACCTTGTTTTATTCTCATTCATTAAAATACCCCTCCCATAATTTTAATTTAATATTCCTTATATACCATATAGTACCATTTCAAACTTAATTTTTCAAGATTTTATTAGAATGTAATTTCTGGTGCCTGGCACCAAAATAATATAAGTATAATTAATCTCACTAAATGCTTTAAACTTGACATAATTACTACTATAATCTATACTGAAATAGGGATATTTTAGTAATTATATTTAAGTAAGAAAGAATTAAATTATGAAAAGAATTGCAAAATTTAGTACTATAATAAACTATAGACAAAGAATACTAAAATCAATTTGGAGGTTGTAACTTAAAATATGAAGATTAATAAAAAACATTTTGCAATATTTATAATTATTGCCTCATTGATTCTAATTATTGGTGCTTATTATATTGCTAATTTAGATGATAATATACAATATGGTAAAATAAAAAAAGAAATGAAAGGTGTTAGAATTAGTAAAGATACACAAGAATTGATAGAAAATGTTACAGTTTCTATCAATGGCAGCATAGATAAAAGTAAAGATATGTTCACATTTAATGGAGAAGTACAACTTAGTAACCTAGAACATTCTAAAGGAAATAATAGTTTATTGGTATACAGCAACGGTTACGGTAAAGATGACCTTGAGAAAAGAGGAATCATAAGCTATGTTAGAAATATTGTTGTAAATGGTAAAACGGTTCCAGGTTTTGCTAAAGTTAACTGGGTAAATACAGATTCAAAATTTTCATATCTGGTTTTGGCAAATTATGAAGATGATTGTATCAACAGCCCTTATGAGGATTCCATTCGAATTTTCCAGGGAAATGATATTATTGTATTTCCAGCAGAAGATGCAGAATCAGCAATAAAATTAATTAAGGAGCATCAGATTAATCAGGAAATTTTCCTTAAAACATCATTGGAGGATTATGGGCTTAACTAAAAAGTTAGCTTATTATAAAGCGTATTATAAAAAGTCAGCTTATTATAATAAATTATCGTAAAAAAAGAATGTCATTCTGAGCCGCAGGCGAAGAATCTCTATCCCTGTATATATTGAGATTCTTCGCCTGCAGCTCAGAATTGTCACGCTTAACAGCACCACTATGAACGAAAGGGATTCTTCGCTGCGCTCAGAATGACATGCTTTCATAGCAATGACATTTTTTTTAAAGTATTACAATAAGCAAACTTTTTATAATAAGTGCCCTTATTAATAAGTATATTTTATAAGCACATTTAATAAGCACAATTTCTGTTATTTTATTATCTCAACCGATTATAAGTTTGGATTTCTTGGCAATTGAAACAATAATATATCCTTTGGGAAGCCTTCTTAACTCCTCTTCACTTATACCACCCAGTTTAATAATAGCTGCAAAATAAACAACCATAGCAATAGCAACTGCAATGATTAAGTCTATACGATTGCTTGGATATATTTTATATAGAAGGATATATATACTGAAGGATACAGCGCCCATAACTAATGATGCAATTGTTGGATAAACATAGGTAACCATAATATTTTGCTTATAACTTAGATATCTTAATACAGTTGTTCTATTCAATATGCACATGATGATTGCATATAAAACAGTCGCTACTGCTAATGCATAAATGCCAAGATTGGTATACACCAATAAAACAACAAGAATGATTGTCTGAAGCACTAGTGCAATAGAAGCATTAATTACCGTTTTTTTAGGTTGTCCTAATGCTTGTAAAACAGCATTACTTAATGTAGAAATAGATATAAAAATAACATCAAAACATAATATTCTCAATAAGCTTGCAGCCAATTCCCACTCACCTGGCTTTGGGTACATAAACTTCATGATAGGACCAGCAAAAATGAACATTCCGAATGTAGCTGGGATAACAATAATCATCAACATTTTTAATGAATCATTAACCTTTTTTGATGTTGCTTTTTCACCACATAAGGCATAAGTTCCCGCAATATTAGGAAGCAAGGTAGTTGCTAACGCAGAAGCTATTGCGATTGGCACATTAATTAATGTAACTGTTTTAGCAGAAAATACACCATACAATTCTGTAGCTGTATTTTCATCATATAAATTGATTACACTAGAAACTTTTTTAAAAATTCCCGCACTTAACAGTGAATTTAAATTGTAAATAAACGTACTTAATATTATAGGTGTAACCATAGCCATAATAACCTTAAAAATTGTTCCATAGGCTTCCTTATTTGTTGTACAGTCTCCTTTGATCTTTCTTTCGATGTAACTGTGATTATATCGATATACTAACAACATAAATAATAATGCAGTTAAGACACCCGCCCCAGTGCCTATTGCACTACCAATTGCACCGTTTACCGCTATTGTTGTCTCATCGCTTCCACTTGCGAGATTAACGAAAAACACTGCCATGCCAATACTAACTACAGCATTTACTATTTGCTCAAATATCTGTGAAATACTTGATTGCACCATTGTATTGTGTGCCTGAAAATATCCACGATAAACCCCTAATATTCCAGAAAAAAATATGGTTGGACAGAGTACTCTAAGTACTGCGGCTGTCTCTTTAGCAACAAAATATGGTGCCACAAAAAATGTAATGGCACTTGCCGCACCACCAACTATCAGTACATAAATCAATGAACAATGAAATACTTTCTGAGCATTACGATATTCATTTACCGCCAAACGCTCTGCCATTACTTTGGAAATAGCACCAGGAATACTATATGAAGTTATTAATAGTACATTTGAATATACAATATACGCCAATTCATAATAACCATTTCCACGGTTTCCAATGATATTTGTCAAAGGAATTTTATATATAAATCCAATAATTCTACATAGGATGCCCGTCATAGCCAGAATCCCCGCCTGTTTTAAAATCTGATTACTTTTATTCGACATTTGTAATGAAATTCTCCTATCATTTTATATTACAATTACTTAACATGACAACTATTTTATATTTCAGCAAGATGTTCCTTATCAGTGATTACTAATTACAGGAAATTGCTGCCTGAGCTTAAAATTGGAATAACATTTTTTATTAGAGTACCTTTCTTTCCACAAACAGAGCACAAATTTTTATTCCTTGTATGGCATTTTATAGATGTATTTTCAATATAGCATGTACAAGATTCTTTTATGCTCATAATAGTATTGGTATTGTTTCCACAATATCGCCATCTTTATTGTAAAATTTAATTGCTCCTTTACCAGATGGTAAAACAATAGCAAAAGGTTTAGAGTAGTCTATGTCCATGATTTCAACGGTATTACCTTTGTCAATTTCAACTTTAGAAACCTGCTGTTTGTTCAGGGAAAGGTAAGCTTTTTCCTGATATCCTTCTATTTTGTATTCGGCAATACTCTCATATTCAATATTAGTAGAACCACCACCTCGAAAGAAATATCCAAATGATAAACCAGCTCTATTAACATAGATTGAAAAAGTGTAATGACTAAGATTTTCATCATAAAAAAGCATAGCAGACATAGTGTCAGTTGTTGATTTTGCCACTTGCCAACTATCGTCAATTTGATGAGAAATTCTTGCGTCATTTTCAATATTTGATTTACAAGTACCAATATCACTATTAGAATTTAGAATCAAAAATAAGATGGCTAATACAACTATAATTGTACCCATATACCGAAAGACCTTTTTCATTACATCACCTCATCAAATATTAATAATTGTACTTCATATTTTGGTTCAAACACGAATTACTTTCTATTATACTATATTTGTATTTATAATCATAACATATTTTAATAATATTTTCCAATTAAGCAACTACATCATCTCTCTATTTTATTTAAAAAATTATTTCTCCTCTATGCTAATATGAAAGTAAAAAAACGGCTGAAAATACTTGGTCTATATTAGCAATCGTTTTATGGAGTGGACCTAATAGTTCACTTTATTTTATTACAGTTAATCCTATTTCACACTAGTCTGAGGTAATTTATCATGGCAAATAATAATAGCTCTCCTAAAGATATAAGATAACGGATTCTCTTTATCTTATACCTTAGGTGAGCCATGTCAAGTTTATATTAAGCCAGTCAATCTTACTGTATTTGCAATAAAGAAGCATGTTACTATACCGGTTATTGTTGGAATAAGAAATGAGACTATTGTCCATTTCCAACTTTGAGATTCTTTCTTTATTGTCCAGCATGTTGTACCACAGGGCCAGTGCATTAATGAAAACAGCATGGTACAAACAGCAGTAAGCCAGGTCCAGCCATGAGAAACAAGCAGTTCTCTAAGCTTATCTAAGCTATTCAGCTCCATTATATTGCCGGTTGCCATATAACTCATTATAATGATTGGTACAACGATTTCATTTGCCGGAAATCCCAGTATGAATGCCATCAAGATATATCCATCTAAACCGATTAACTTTGCAAAAGGATTTAAGAAACCGGCACAATGGGAAAGTAAACTTAAATCACCTATATGAATATTTGCCATAATCCATATGATTAAGCCGGCGGGAGCCGCTACGGAAATAGCACGGCCTAGAACAAATAAAGTTCTATCAAATACAGATCGGACAATCACTCTTGCAATCTGTGGTTTCCGGTAAGGTGGAAGCTCTAAGGTAAAAGAGGAAGGAAGACCTTTTAGGATGGTTTTGGATAATATTTTTGATATAATTAATGTCATAAATACACCATAGACAATTACCCCGGTTAATAATAGCGTAGATATTAAGGATTGAAAAGGACTTGCAACTGCTCCTGCAAAGAACATGGTAATGATAGCTATCAGAGTAGGAAAACGGCCATTACATGGTACAAAATTATTTGTAATCATTGCAATGAGTCTTTCCCTTGGCGAATCTATAATTCGACACCCAATTATACCTGCTGCATTACATCCAAATCCCATACACATGGTAAGTGCCTGCTTCCCATGTGCACATGACTTTTTAAAAAAATTATCTAAGTTAAAAGCCACTCTTGGTAAATAACCTAAGTCTTCCAGAAGGGTAAAAAGAGGAAAGAATATTGCCATAGGAGGTAACATGACAGATACGACCCATGCCAGAGTACGATAGACTCCCATAACCAAAGCACCATGTACCCAGGATGGAGTTCCAAGCCATGTGAAAAATACAGTAAGTTGGTCTTCTATCCAGAAAAGAAACTTTGCAATTATTTCGGAAGGGTAATTAGCTCCAGTAATGGTAAGCCAGAATACTACACCAAGCAACCCTATCATCAATGGAATTCCAAATATTCTTGAGGTCACAATAGCATCAATTTTACGGTCTGTTTGATTATATTTTTCATTTTTAAAAGTAATAGACTTGCTACAGATTGTTTCTGCAATACTTACCATATGGGATACAATCTTATCTCTTAACATATTATGGTCTATTCCAGCTATACATATCTTCTCTTTTGCTTCACTTATTTTCTGTAAGATATTTTCATCTGACGTTAAATTATAATCTAAGTATTTTTGTATTGCTTCCAGTAAAGTTTCATCCCCATCCAAAAGCTTAATAGCTATCCAACGGCTGTTAAGTTTATCTTTTAGCTGTTCCTGTATGGCTGGCTCCAGAATACGAATTGCTTCTTCAATAGTATCATCATATGCAATTTGTAGTGGAAGGTTGGCTGTTTCTTGATTTGTAACTTCATATACGGCATCCATCAGAGCGTCCAGTCCTCTTCCGCTTCTTGCACTGGTTCCGATAACCGGTACTCCCAACTGATTAGAAAGTTCTTCTAAGTTAATACTGATTTTTTTCCTTTTAGCCTCATCTAAAAGATTTACACAGACTACAACATTAGAAGTTATTTCCAACGTTTGCAGAACAAGATTTAGGTTTCTTTCCAGACAGGTTGCATCGGTAACAATTACAGTAGCATCAGGGTTCCCAAAACATATGAAATCACGGGCTACTCCTTCTTCCACAGAATTAGCCATGAGAGAATAAGTACCTGGTAAATCTACCATAATAAAACTTTTATCCTTATGTTTATATTTTCCTTGTGCATTGGTAACTGTTTTACCAGGCCAATTACCTGTGTGCTGATTTAACCCTGTCAAACTGTTGAATACAGTACTCTTTCCAACATTGGGATTTCCAGCAAGTGCTATGACTTTATCATCCACACGGCTACGTTCAATTTTTAATTCGCTGTCTAATACACCTATTCCAGTAGACTGACTTGTCAAACCCATTTTTTGAACTCTCCTTTAAAAATTATATAAACTATGGAAAAGTATCTTTATTTCGCTTTATTGGGATTTGTACATTAGCTACTATTATCTTTATGATTCATAAGGGAATGTTTAAATTGCCACTACCATAATTTTTGAAGCTTCTTCTGAACGCAAAGCAATTACAGCTCCCCTAATATGGTAAGCAATAGGATCTCCGGAAGGACTTCTTTGCAACGCTTCAATTTCGGTACCATTTGTTAACCCCAGATCAAGCATTCTTCTTCGAATTGTTCCCTCAGATATAAGTGCTGTAACTTTTGCCTTTTTTCCCAGAGGTAAGTAATTAAGTGGTATTATATTCTCATTCATTGATAACCTCGAATCTGGCGCTTTGGCGCAATTTTAATAATGACAGCGATTTGTGCTCCGGCACAAATTGCCGGTTGAAAAAAGTTTGCTTTTTTCAACCTACCCTCCTGAATACATAAATTTGTTTACATTTTTTTAGTGGGGTGTAATAGTTTTACCCTACACTAACATATGTAAAATAACTTCATGTGTTACTGCATATATTTAAATTATAGAAATAATTTGGAATATGGAAAGTGGGTTGTTGCAAATAGCCTAATATGCATTTAGACCAGAGTTTTTTAAAGCTATTTTGCAACTGCTCCCGGAGATTGGTACTGCGCGTAAGTCTTAGGCTTTGAAAGGGGGCATGGTTATAAAAGTGATAAATAACGAATTTCATACAGTTAGGGGATATCAACTTCTAGAGCAGAATAAAAGTGTGCTTACATCTGCCATGGAGGATTATTTAGAGATGATATATAGAAATAGTATAAAGGAAGGATATATTCGAATTAATACACTTGCAGAATTATTAAATGTGAAAGCTGCCTCTGCTTCAAGAATGGTACAAAAACTTGGTATACTAGGTCTGCTGATATATAAGAAATACGGCATAATCTTGTTAAGTGAAAGTGGCAAGGAAATAGGAGAATACCTTTTAAAGCGTCATCACATTATTGAGGATTTTCTAAAACTTTTAGGCTGCGAAGATGATTTACTACAGCAGACAGAATTGATGGAACATAATTTAAATCCTTTCTGAGCATGAGGATATATTAGAAAGATTACGTGACTATCAGAAAAATGCCGGTAATAGATAATTATTCTGAAAAAGAAAAGTATGAAAACATGTCATTTCTATGAAAGCGTGTCATTCTGAGCGTAGCGAAGAATCCCTCTCGTTCATAGTAGTGGTGCTGTTTAGCGTGATAACTCTGAGCAAAAATTCAACGAAGTTGAATTTGCGAAGAACCCCTTTCGTTTATAGTGGTGCTATTTAGGATTACAATTTTGAGCCAAAAGGCGAAGAATCTCAACGTAAAATATGAGATTCTTCGCCTTTGGCTCAGAATGACAGTTTTTTATTTTGCTGCAACCTCTATTTTAATATCATTATTTCTATATCATTATTTTAATATCATTATTTCTATATCATTATTTTTAAATTACTATTTTAACATCATTATTTCCTGCGTTTAATTAATTTTATAACTTCATACCATAATACAGAAATAGCTGCGATGCCAATAACCATAAACATCTGTTTTGCAGAAAGGGCTGTAAGGCTTAAGATGCCTGACAACGGAGTGTATAATATCAATAAAAGCATTGCAAATGTTCCAAATATAACTGCCCAGAAAATTTTGTCTTTTATAAGTTTGTTTATAGAGCAAAAAATAGATTCTTGATTTGAACTATTAACCATAACTAAGAAGATATTTGCAATCATAACGATTGAAAGTCCCATAGTTCTTGCTAAAGCTGAATTATCAGGATTTTGCTGTAATGCATTAAAATACGTTGAAAATGAGAATGCAAATATGATAAATCCCTGTAAGATTCCTTTTATTAAAGTTCCCTTTGTGAGGATACTTTCTTTTGGATTTCTTGGTTTACGATTCATTATATTGGATTCTGCAGGCTGACGTTCTAATACGATTGAACAAGTAGGATCAATAATTAGTTCCAGAAGTACTACATGAACCGGAAGTAATAATAAATCAGTTGGTCTAATATTAAAAAATGGAGCAAGTAATGCTGAAAATGCAATAGGAATATGAATTGCAAATACATAGCCAATTGCTTTTCTAATATTATCATAGATTCTTCTTCCATCATGGATGGTTTCAACAATAGTTGTAAAATTATCATCCATTAAGATTAAATCAGCAGCTTCCCTGGAAACCTCAGAGCCACGTTTACCCATGGCAATACCAATATCTGCATGTTTTAATGCAGGTGCGTCATTTACTCCGTCACCTGTCATTGCTACTATCTCACCATTCTCCTGAAAAGCTTTTACAATACGCATCTTATGCTCTGGTACAACACGGGAGAAGATACTTACATCTTTAACCTGCTTTTGGAGCTCACTATCACTCATCTTATCAAGTTCTTCACCAGTAATTACCTTATCACTATTTGGTATACCAACTTGTTTTGCAATAGAACTTGCAGTGATTCCGCTGTCACCGGTAATCATGACGACGCGAATTCCAGCGTTAACACAATGTTTAATATCTTCTTTTACAGAATCTCTTGGTGGATCTGCAAGCCCAATCAAACCGCAGAAAGTTAAATTACATTCCGTAATTGTATTTGGAATGTCAGCTTTATCTTGTAGTTTCATTGAACCAACTCCAATTACACGTAATCCTTTCTTTGACATCTCAGTTATCTTATTTTCTATCTGTTCTTTTTCGGCAGCAGATAGATTACAGATTGTAAGTATCCGTTCAGGAGAACCTTTCGCCGCAATGAGGATTCCATCATTGCAATTCCATACATGACCCATCATTTTAAGTTCATTGGTAAATGCATATTCTGTAATTAATTCTCTATTAAATAAATATTCTTTTGTAATTCCAAGTTTTTCACAATAAGCAAGCATTGCTTTTTCCATAGGATCATAAGCATCTGTTTCACAAGCAAAGCCCATTATTTCTGTTAATTTTTCATTTTCACCATTAGGAGACCAAGTGTCTTGAACTGTCATTTTATTCATAGTAATGGTTCCTGTTTTATCAACGCAGAGTACAGATACTGCTCCTAAAGTTTCAACCGAAGGAAGTTTACGTACCAAAGATTGCTTTTTAGCAAGCCTCCATGCACCCATTGATAAGAATACAGTAAGGATAACAGGAAATTCTTCAGGTATCATTGCCATAGCAAGAGTAATTCCGGAAAGTATACTCTCTATTAACCTGTCAGCCAGCTTATGGTCAGGAATATTAAAGTAAGTCAGTATTGCAACTAATACAAATAAAATTCCCGCAATAATGGTACAGGTTTTAACAAGAGCACCTGTCTGTTTTTGTAATGGAGAAGTACTCTCTGGAGCAGCAATTATGTCAGCACCAATCTTACCATACTCTGTGGAAGCTCCGATTTTGTCAACAAGAACTGTGGCACTTCCCTGAGTAACCAGAGTTCCGGAATAGCAATAATCTTTACGCCAGTAGCTATCAGCTTCTGCTTCAGAATTGTCATCAACGGTTACCTTCCATACGCCAATTGCTTCACCAGTAAGGGTAGATTCATCTATACAGAGGTCATTTGCTTTAATTATTTCTCCATCTGCCGGAATCTTAACACCTTCATTAATTATCATCAAATCCCCTGGAACTAAGTTAACACTTGCAATTCTTTGCTCTTTTCCATCTCTTATTACAGTAATGTGTGGAGCAGAAAGATCTTTAAGGGCATTTAATGTTTTGTCAGTCTTCCATTCTTGTATGACATCAATACTTATAATACCTATTACAAATACAAGCATTATTATGCCATCACGTGGTTCTCCAAGTATAAAATAGATTACAGCAGCTACAAGTAAAAGCAGGAACATTGGTTCACGAATGATTTCGATTACCTTGTGAAAAAAACTTTCTTTTTTCTCAGCCACAAGTTCATTTTTACCATACTGTTCCTGTAGCCTTTTGACCTGATCACTTGTCAGACCCTGCCTCGTGGAATGTTTTTGTTCTGTCATTATAAGTTACCTCCTAATATGCTTAAAAGCATTGTAATGATAGCTCAATGGCATTGCAAAGTTCTTCGTTTCATGTTAAATAAGTATAAAAAAATACACCTATGAAACATTAACTGTCCCACAGATGTAATAGATTCTATCTGTTGCCGTTTCCGGCCCGGCCCCACGAACCCTTGGTTCATCGCCTGCTCAGTTTGTACTGTAGATTTATATGCAGTGCAAAGAGATGTAATAATACTATTATAATAATTTGGAAATGTCAAGGATTATTTTTCAAGTTACAGTTCAGCCTGTGGCATCCCCATCGCCCTTTTACTTGCCTTTCCTTCGTGCGTTCAGACCGCTCCGCTTTACAAGATGCACTCAGTCGGTCTGCGCAAAAGGGAGATGGGATGCCACAGGCTGAACTATAACTTGATATGTAACTTTATACTGTTTACCATTTCATTGTACTATGTCATCTAATGTTCCAAATGTATAACCCATGTCCTTCCACTTCATAATTAACTCGTCTAAGATTTCAGAATTTGTCTTAGATGTACTATGAAGAAGAACGATTGCTCCAGGGTGAATCCTACCAAGAAGCTTTTTGTATGCTTCCTCATGTGTAGGCTGTTTATCGTTATACCAGTCAACATAGGCAAGGCTCCAAAAGATGGTTTTGTATCCTAATTCTTTCGCCATTTTCATGTTATTCTCGCTATATTTGCCTTGGGGAGGTCGATAATATTTTGTTAACTCCTGATTGGTAATTCCTTTATAAGCGTTTTCTAAATCTTCAATCTCTTTACGGAAAGATTCCATAGTAGATATCTTTGACATATTAGGGTGATTATATGTATGGTTTGCTACATTATGCCCTTCTTCTACCATTCGTTTTACCAAATCAGGACTTGATGTTACATAATTACCAACCAGAAAAAAGGTTGCTTTCACATTATGCTTTTTTAACGCATCAAGTATTGCAGGAGTGTAGCCATTCTCATATCCTGCATCAAAAGTCAAATATATAACCTTCTTATTCACATCTCCAATATAGTAAGCATCATATTCTTTTAACTTTTCTGCTGTTGCATTGCCTGTAGGAGGTTGACCTTCCGTGGAAAAGCCCAAACCCCAGTTTGATTCACTTGATTTCAAAAAATCTTTGCCATAAGCATTCACTAAAATTGAAATTCCACCACCAAGAAAATACATAACCGTAAATAATAAAGTATAGAATGCTATTTTTTTATAATTTATCTTTTTCATAATAACTCCATCAAATATTTATTATAGTATATTTGATGGAGTCACTAGTCATTCCTTTATACATTGTACTATTTAATTATTTTTATATATTGCGAATTGAGTGTCAAATGGACTGAATGTCAATTGAATTGAATGTCAATTGAATTGAATGCCAAATGAATTGAATGTCAAATAAAGTAAGCTCCAAATGAATTAAGTGTCAAATGAATTAAATGTCATTCTGAGAGCTTTAGCTCGAAGAATCTCAGTTTAAAGCGAGATTCTTCGAGCATAATTCAGCAAGCTGAATTTGCTCTCAGAATGACAATAGTTTTGCAATAGCCTTAAATTTTAATCCTAATTTACCTATTCATTTGAATGTCTATTCTTTAATTCACATAAATAATTCCAATATGCCAAGCAGTATTATTACGCAAGCAGAGATTTTTTCTGCATAATTAGATAAGTTACTTGAAAATACTTTTTCTCCGATAAAATACCCCATTTTAATAAACAAGATACTGAAAATCAACGAGCTTAATGATGTTAAATAAATATTCATTCCCAACAGACTTGCACCTAAACCCAATCCAATATTATTTATACTGAGAATAAATCCAAGAATGATGGCTTCCTTAAAGTCAATTGTTTTAGAATTATTTTTATCCACTATTTCGGGATGCTCAAGCATTTCACTATACAGATTAATATGGTTTTCACAATTTATTTGTACACAATCACTATGATTTTTCTTAAAAGCATTCCGTAACATATAAAGCCCAAATAATAGCAAAATTAAACTTCCCAATACACTTGTATATATAGGCTTTACAAAACCCAAAAATATATTACCAAATAACATAGCTAAAATCGTACCTATACAGGAAATAAAAGCTACTACTAAATTATTAATAGCATTTATTTTGATTTTTTTAGCGGCGTAGCTTAATCCAATGATGAAACTATCACTGCTAGAAGATATTGCAAAGAACATAATTGATAAAAAATGCATACCCTACCCCATATTACATAATCCTATTTATAATATGTAAGGCGTATTTAACTGTTACACTTGGACAATAAGTATTCAAATGCTTGTATGCATGATGCTAACTTCTTCATTTTCCCTCCTAGAAAGGAATGAAATTAATACTTCCTCATTTCATCCGTCCCGTCATCTTCTATTTTTTCTATCTTACGGATAATAACATCATAAGCACTGGTATCATTTATTCTGACACTTACTTTGTCATCTACCTTATGATGTAGTAAAGCTTTTCCAAGTGGAGAATCAATACTAATTCGTTTTTTAATAGAATTTGATCTAACGGTTGTTACAATCTTGTAGGTTACTTCTTCATCATCTTCAGGTAAATAGATGGTAACAAGCGTATTAAGTCCAACTTCGCCATCATTGGTATCCTCAGGAATTATATTGGCAGTTTTAATCATTTTCTCAAGATATCTTATTCTGCTTTCGTTCTGATTCTTGAATTGTTTTGCTGCCTTGTATTCAAAATTCTCACTCAAATCACCTTGGGCTCTTGCCTCTTGTACATCCTCCAGTGCATTTTTTCTAACAACAAGTTTTCGATGTTCAATTTCTTCTTCCATTCTT
>CALDJN010000419.1 GCA_937901695.1 uncultured Anaerocolumna sp. | reverse complement strand
GAACAGCCTAAATTAGGCAAAGCGTACGTACGTTAATAAGCTAACTTTTTATTTATTTTACCTGCCAACCATTATTCATTTAAAAATTCTAATATCTCGCTTGCATTGGTATCTGGTTTTGCCTTAGCATAAACTTTTTCTATCATTCCTTTTTCGTCAATAATATAAGTAGAACGAACTACTCCCATGGATACTTTTCCATATAACTTTTTTTCTTGCCATACACCATAAGCCTGAATGGCTTCTAAATCTGGATCCGATAATAAGATAAAAGGCAATTCATATTTAGCTACAAAGTTTTGATGGGATTTTTCACTGTCCTTACTGATTCCAATTACAACAACATCTTTTTCTTTAAAACCATCAAAATTATCACGAAAGGCACATGCCTGTCTGGTACATCCAGGGGTATTGTCCTTTGGGTAAAAATATACTACTACTTTCTTGCCTAAAAAATCTGATAAACGTACGTTATTACCATCCTTATCTTTTAAACTAAAATCCGGTGCTTTTACATTTACTTCTAACATTAGTATTCTCCTTTCAATTCCTGGTTTCCAATTTTCTTAATAGTTGTATAAAATATCATTGCTTATGGTTTTATAAAATAATTTCGTGATTTCCTCTGGTTCATTGGTCTGGCCTAAAATCCACATTAATTTACAAACCACAGCTTCTATAATCATATCATAAGACTCTAATAAATTAACCTTATACTTTAATTCCTTACCAACCTTATATATTTTCATATCGCTGCCTTCGTTTGGCACCTGAGTTGTCATAACAACCGTTTTGCCTTTCTCAATCCACTCATGTATTACATCTAAAAAATGAAACTCAGGAAGGTTCGGAATGCCACCAACTCCATAACTTTCAATAATAATGGCATCATATTTTTCAAACATAAAGCCAAGAACCTCTTCACTGGCACCCGGCGTCAGTTTAAAAAGCCCTACCTTTGAATTTAACTTATGATAGAATAACGGTTCTTTACTTTTATCCTGTTTAATATATGGAATAATACGTCCATCCTGAATCAGTGCCAGGATTGGATAATTAATGCTGGAAAAGGATTGCAGGCTTTTGGAATGAGTCTTTCTTGCTCTGGTTCCAAGTATTACTCTTCCATTAAATACAATCTGAACTCCAGAGGCCTCATCAGAGGCTGCACACAAAAAGCTATCGTATAAATTAGTCTTAGAATCCGTTATTTCCATAGTAATCGGTTTTTGAGCACCAGTTAACACAATTGGTTTTGGCGAATGTTGAATCATATAGGAAAGTGCTGCCGCCGTATATGCCATAGTATCAGTACCATGACAAATAACAAAACCATCATACTTACCGTAATTTTCTTCAATGGTTTCTACTAACATAATCCATATTTCAGGGGAAATATTCGTGCTGTCAATATTACATACTTGGATGGTCTCTACTTGACAGATAAAAGATATATCAGGAATGTACTCAATAATCTCATCCGATGTTAATTGGGGTACCAGACCGCCCGCGGAAGGCCCGGATGCAATGGTTCCTCCTGTACCAATCATAAGAATTTTTTTCATAATCGTTTAACCTCATTCTGTTATTATGTAAAAATAAAGAATATATCGTTTTATTAGTATATCAAAGTTTATCTTCAGCCTCAAGGAATTTTTAAAATTCGTAAAATAGATAGCTTCATGTAGAATAGATATCTTTTAAAATGAAACGGTTTAATATAGGTAGATTAATATAAGCAAATTGAGATAGAGATTAACTATATGTACATAATATTTTCAATCTTCTGTAATTGTTTCCTTTTCCTCGAATATATTTAAATAAGTTATCATTAGAATTACGGTGAATATAATGAGCAAAAGTAACTTAATAAAAGGTACTGTCATTTTAACCATAGCTGGTTTATTAACCCGATTTATCGGTTTCTTTTATCGCATCTATTTATCCAATGCAATGGGTGCTGAATTAATGGGCGTCTATCAATTAGTATTTCCTGTGTACGGTATTTGTTTTACAATATATGCTTCCGGTATTCAGACTGCCATATCCACTTTAGTTGCTACAGAACTTGGAAAAAAACACTATAAGAATATACCTAAGATTCTTAAAATAGGCATCATTCTTTCAATTAGTTCTGCCCTTTTATTATCTATTTTGATTTATTATAATTCTGAAACTATAGCTGCCAACATATTAATGGAGCCTAGCAGTGCATCTTCCTTAAGAATTTTAGCCTATGCTTTTCCTTTCTGTGGAATCACTTCCTGTATTAATGGATATTATTATGGTTTAAAAAAAGCAGGCGTACCGGCTACAACACAATTAATAGAACAGATTGCACGTGTAATTACAGTATATATATTTGCAGGTATCATTGGAAATGGAGATGCAAAGGTAACCTGCGAACTAGCTGTTTTTGGTATTGTAATCGGAGAAATTGCCTCTAACTTATATAATATTATATCCTTATTATGTACTTCAGCTTCAAGAGAGGTAAAAAAACTTTCAAAAGCAAATGGATTTACAGAAACAAGGAAAAGAAAATTAGCAAAAATTTTATTGAAATTATCCCTTCCTTTAACTGGAAACCGCTTACTAATTAATATTTTACATAGTGTAGAAGCCATTATCATACCTAGCATGCTAAAAAAACATGGTTTAAGTAATTCAGAAGCCCTCAGCATATATGGTACGCTGACTGGTATGACCTTACCTTTTATTATGTTTCCCTCTGCCATTACCAATTCCTTATCTGTCCTATTGTTACCAACTATTTCAGAAGCACAAGCTTCCAAAAATTATGATACGATACGAAAAACCTCCGATCTATCAATAAAATATAGCATATTAATTGGTATATTAAGTATGGGAGTTTTTCTAACCTTTGGTAAGGAACTGGGAAATGTTATTTTTAAAAATGAACTTGCTGGAGATTTGCTTATGACTTTAGCCTGGATGTGTCCTTTTTTATACATTACAACCACTTTAAGCAGCATTATCAATGGTTTGGGGAAGGCACATCTTACCTTTGCCAACTCCATCATAGGTCATGCAACAGGGATACTTTTAATTCTATGGCTGGTTCCAAGAGATGGGATAAGAGGATACCTGATAAGTCTGCTAATAAGCCAGTTACTTATAACCTGCTTTGATGGTCTTATCGTTATAAAAAATATAAGGCCATCTTTCCATTCCGTAAACTGGATACTAAAACCTGGTATTATCATTACAGGGTCCAGTTACCTTATATTTAGAATCTATGAATACATAGCTCCAACTGGGATTTTAATGTTATTAGCATTTTGTGCATTGTTATGTGTAATATATTTAATCCTTTTGAGTATAACAAAGGCGATTTCTATAAAAGACTTTAAATGATTCGGAGTATACTAAATAAAAAGTTAGCTTATTAAACGGGACGCTTTGCCTGAAGGGTGTTGAGAACTCAGAAAGTGTTGTCTGGACCTTCATAATGACTCAATTTAGGTGTTACTAGGATAACACAGTATATATTCGTAATTTTGCTACCTTACCCTCGTGCGGCATGTCCTTGGTAGAGCCTCAAAGCGT
>CALDJN010000418.1 GCA_937901695.1 uncultured Anaerocolumna sp. | reverse complement strand
GATACACCTAGTTTTGTCATACGGCCTGATGCATTGATTACTGACCTTATTCCATTTTTACTATATATATTCTCCAATTTACCACCACTTTCACAATATTAGGGGTTATTGCAAAACTGTCATTCTGACATTTTCTATTTTGCAAAACCCCTTTCATCTATAATATTCCTAATAGGGAACAAATAATTGAGAACACGACAACGGATAATAAAATTCTGTTGTAATATGGCCCTTTTTTCTTTAAATACCCATAGATTGCAAAGACTGCTGTTAATGGTAATAATCCCTTCACTACAGAGTCAAGTATATCCTGGATTACTATCTGAGTACCGCTGGTGAAATGAAATACCAGAGGTGTACTTATGGTAACATAACTAGCTGACAATGCACCCATCATAATCAAGCCGATTACATTGGCGGTGAAGATGATTTGTTTCATTTTACCACCATGTAACATAGAGACAACTGATTTCTTACCCAAGGTATATCCATTATGTATCAGATAATAAGAAATAAGTATCGTAACAAGCGGATATAATATCAATGGCATAATACCGCCCATGGCAGAACCATTGGATGCAAATGGGAGGAAGATGGATATCAGTATTGGCATCAATGCCGCCCATATAATAGCATCTCCAATTCCCGCCAAAGGTCCCATCAATCCAGTTTTAATACCTGTTATAGCATCATCTGTTATATTTTCTCCTTTTGCCTTTTGTTCTTCCATAGAAATAGTAATACCTTGAATAACAGAGCCTATAATTCCTTCTGTGTTAAAGAATACTAAGTGACGTTTTAAGGCTGCACTTAATTCTTCATCCGTTTTGTATAACTTTTTCAGAATTGGCGTCATGGAAGCACAGAAAATTAAACTTTGAAGACGCTCATATGAATTTGATAATTCAGCACCGGCATAGTAAATCCACATGGATTTGGTGACATCTTTTTTAGTTATTTTATTCGTACTATTTTCCTTTATATTGTTTTCCATATTACTCCACCTCCTCTTTCATCTTAAATAGACCTAATAATAATGCAATACAAATTGCAAAAATAGCAACTGACATTGTATTAAGACCTAAGTATAATACTGCAAAGAATCCAATTATAAAGAATGGTATAAGCTTTTTCTTACCTATTACTGTAAGGGTAATGGCAAAGCCAAGGGCTGGTAAAATTCCTCCCATAATTTCAAATGAATGCATCAGCCATTGAGGTATTATATCTATAATTTTTTGTGCTGCTGACACACCAAAATAATCAATAACAAAAACGATTGGGAAACGAATAATAAAGCCTGCTATAGCTGGATAAAGGAATGCCGCTCTCATAATTCCTTTCGTATCCGCCTTTTCTGCATAACTGTCCGCCATATGTACCCAAATTGCATTAGTTGATCTTCTTAGTTGATCTACAAATACACCAATCACGCCAAAAGGAATTGCTAATGCGATTGCAACCTCAGGAGACATGTTTGCTAAAACGCCAATAGGAATGGCAATACATCCTGCTAAAGCCGGATCACTTGGAACATTTCCTCCGGGTGTTGATGTAACGCCTAGATAAACAAGTTGCAAACCTGCCCCTATTTTCATGGAAAGTTCCATATTACCTGTAATAAGACCTACAAATACTGACATTGTAACAGGTTGTAGCAGCATACTGGAAAAAGTATATCCCAGTCTTAAGCGGCTGAACCAATAATATACCCCCATAAATATAGAAATACCTAAAACGCTCATTTTCATACCTCTTTTCTTATTTTATTGATTATATTTTTTTATAATACTATCAAAGCTTTGAGGAATATCTTCAGGAATCGTTTGAAAAATAATATTAACTCCTTGGTCTTTTAAATAAGTAAGTACATTTACATCTGCGTTATCCAAAGTAATATTTTGAAATACTACCTTACGATTAGGAGCTCCACCCAAACCACCAATTTGAATGTAGGATACTTTTATTCCTCCATCATAAACTACTTTCATACTTTCAAGATTAGGTAGTAGTAGTAATACCTTACCATTTCCAAATTGATTCTCCTTCCAGTTTCTTACTGCATCTGATTTGCTGTAGCATTCTACTTTCACTCCTGCTGGAGCTGACAGTAGGTAGATTTCCAGCATAAACTCATCTTTTGCAAGTTCATCGCTTACAACTACTATTTTATTGGCATTTGACTGATTAACCCACTTAGTCATTACCTGCCCGTGAATCAGTCTGCTATCAATTCTTGTTAATACAATATTAGCCATTATTGGTAACCTTCCCTTCAAGTGATTTCATTATTTCGCCTACTACATCTTTTACAGATTGTTGTCCAGTTTCCAAAACAGAATTAAAGTCAATGGCTCCTGTAAATTTAATTTGTGAACAAGCTTCAATTAACAATGGAGCATTTAGACCTGAAATTACCTTAATATTTTTTTCCTTTCCAACTTTTGCTCCAACATTAGTTGTGGTACCTCCAAATAAATCAGTTAAAATGATTGAATTTGGTGGAACTTTTTCAACAAAATCTTTAACCTCTATGTAGTATTCTGAGAAAGTAGCTTCGGGTGTTAATGGTATCTCGGGAACAAAATCAACTGCTCCAATAATCATTTTAGCACTTTCTACCAGCCCCATTCCCCACCCGCCATGGGTAAGTAGTAACACTTGTGGTTTCTCCATGCAATTCCTCCATTTCTTATATTTTTTTGTAATGTAAATGTCCGGAACATTCATATCATTATATGCACATAGTAGCACACTACATTATTTATGTCAATACTGAACATATACTTCTTTTAAAATAATTATTTTTTAGTAAACTTCACTTATTTATATCTTTTTAACCTTAGGAAGAACTATGCCTTTTTTAAAAAAGGCATAGTTCTTTATCCAGTTTTATGGTATTCTATTAATTATGTAGTAAATTACAAGAAGGGAGAAAAAATGAATAAGGATAATAGTTTATTTTCAATCATGTCAAGAATAGATTGCATGTCTAATCAATTTACCAAAACAGATTGGAAAATTTTTAAATTTATAAAGAATAATACGGACCAGTTTCTTTCATTAAATGCACAAGAACTTGGTAAAGTGATAGGTACTTCCGATGCCAGTGTTATACGTTTTTCTCAAAAAATAGGTTTCTCCGGATTAAATGAAATGCGTTATTCCTTGCAGAGTGAAATGATTAAAAAGACTTCTATAAGCCATCATACAGATTACTCAACATTAATGCGTGAAACCCAGCTGCTAATAGAAAATATTTATCATACAACAAGCCAATCTTTAGTTAACAAGTTAAGGTTAAAAGTTAAAAGTTCAAAAAGATGTTTCATCGTTGCACTAGAGGATAAGAACATTGCAGATATCATTTCAGAAAAGTTTATGGCAATAGGTATTAATATCATACCATTAACCAGTATAAATGCCCTAAAAATGTATGGTTCCCTTTCAGAAAGCGATGATATGTTTATGGTAATTTCTTATACTGGGAATAGTAATGTATTATCTTCTGTATTAGAAGATATAACTGATCATGGTAGTTATGTTGTATTAATATCCAATTATGAAAAATCATTGTGTGCTGATATTAGTGATATTGTTATGTTAATTCCTAAGACAAATTTATTAATCAGTTCTGCAGTTATTTCTAAAGAACTGATTATTCTTGCATTATTCGATTTAATATTTCAAAATTTCATTACAGAAGATGAGGATTATTTTAATATGCTTCAAAAAACTGCTTCTTACATCAATGATGATATATAACCAGATATCAATTTTAATATAGTTACGAATTCGATGATTTACAAAAGCAAAAATCGAAAAATTGGTGAAAATAGCTGAATAACAGTAATTATAAAAAAGTAGGGCTATCCGGTCCTACTTTTTTATAATTTTTTCTTATATAATTTCTTTTATTTTTTATACTATTTTCTCCAGTATATATTCATTTGTTTCAAAAAAAGCTGTATGACGGCTTTTGGTCGTTTCATTTTGTATTATTACTATACCCTACTTGTAATTCCAGTAATTATATAATAATATATTGCTATAAAAAAGAAAGAGGAATACTCATATGTGGTTTATTTTTGCCCTCATCACCACCTTTGCCTGGGGTAGTGCAGATTTATTTTATAAAAAAGGCTCTAATCCCAATGATAAATTAAGCCATATTAAAATAGTCATTATGGTTGGTCTCGTTATGGGATTGCATGGTTTTTATTATATGGTTACGAACCATATCAGCTTTTCACCCTTTCAAATGGTCAGATATTTCCCCGTTTCTTTCTTCTACATTTTATCTATGACCATAGGGTATATAGGACTAAGGTACATTGAATTATCCATCTCCTCTCCTATACAGAACTCTTCTGGTGCGGTAACTGCAGTATTATTGATGATTTTCTTTAAACAGGAGCTTGGTTGGCTAGAAATAATAGGAATAATGATAATATCTATTGGCGTTTTCACTCTTGCAGTATTAGAAAAGAAAAAAGATAATTCAGATTTGGCATTACAAAATGTAGCCATTGATAAAAAATATCGCACCAGTTTCTTAGCGATTATGTTTCCAATATTATATTGCGTCATTGATGGATTAGGAACCTTTGCCGATGCTATTTATCTGGATGAATGGAAGTTAATTAGTGAAAATGATGCTCTTCTGGCTTATGAGTTTACCTTTTTCCTTTGCGGTCTTATATGTTTTCTTTATCTTATATTGATTAAGAAAGAAAAATTCAACTTAATAAAGGAAAGAGAAAAAGGATACGCCGCTATATTTGAAACTGCAGGTCAATTTTTCTATGTATTCGCAATGTCAGGTAACTCCGTTATTGCAGCTCCTTTAGTTGCATCTTATAGCATTGTTTCTGTTATTCTCTCGCGTATATTCATTAAAGAAAAGCTAACTAAGAAGCAGTACATGGTTGTTTTCTTTGTATTACTGGGAATTATTTTGTTAGGTATAGCAGAAGAATTATAGCAATAGTAATATTGATTTGATACTGGAATCAATATTACTACGTTATGGGTTATCATAGGAATGGTTACATATCTTTTAGTAGCGTGTTACAGTTTAGCTTGTGACATCCCAGTTCAAAAGGGAAATAGGATGCTACATACTGAACCGAAACAGTACGTAACTTAAGATTTAAGTAAATCAGCAATCTTCTTGTTCAGCCTGTAACTAATAATAATGAACATCCTCATCATTTCTCTTTGCGATGTACATTGCTTTATCGGCTTTTCCAATTAGTTTATCAATATTATCACCATCATTAGGATAAATACTAATTCCCATGCTAAATGAAAGTTTTATTTCCTTATCTTTCATATAAACAATATTTCCAGTCCGGTTATTAATTTTAGAGGCTACTATTTTACAATCTGATATATCTTTTATATTTGGCAGGATTACTATAAATTCATCTCCACCATATCTTACAACAATGTCGCTCTCCCTTGTAGCTTCTTTTAAAATATTAGCAGCTTTAATAATGATTTTATCTCCAATCTGATGCCCGTAAGTATCATTTATACTTTTAAATTTATCAATATCTATAAACATTATACCTAATAAGCTGCCATTTCTCTTTGCATTTTGAAGGTATTTTTCAGCAAGTATATAAAATAAAGTTCTGTTTGCAATACCCGTCAGCTGGTCGTAATAAGCCAGATTTTCAATCACTTTTTCCTTCTTTTTTAATTCTTTATTTACATTGTATAATTCTTTGATATATTTTTTTAATTGTTTAATCTGAGCCATCTGACCGGTAACATTATGAAATTCCAAAAGCATGAATGTATTGTTTTTATCTTGAATTTTGCTGATTTTTATATTATAATTCTCTTCTGTATCCATCAGATCCCGATGCATTGCAGCAGAAAAAAACATAGTATATCCATCGTTTAATATGTTATGGACTGTTTTTTTAAAATAATTCTTATTCAGGCTTGGCAACACCGTATACAAATTATTTCCAATGGCACTGGAACCTTTAATATTAGTGATGTATTCCATATAGCTATTCCAGGAATAAACCTCTAAATTTTCTTTTACTATGATAATACCTTCATTTACACTATTTAATACTTCACAACAACAATTATACATAAGTATCAGCCTCAATTAAATCAATTTTTCTCAATAACTCATTTAAGGATTGAAGTGCCAAATCAACTATGATAGTACCTTCAATTTCTGTATTGTCTATAATAAAAGTTATAAAAAGGACTAAAATATGCTGATATTCTTTTTCGTAAATAGCTTTCGTAAAAGTTATTTGGTTATATACTTTAACCTCCGGCAATGAGTATTGTAGTTTGATATCAAGTAAATTACTGGTTTCTCCTAAAATACAATTTAAAATAATGTTTCCAATTTCTCTAATTACGTCAAAATCTATATCTGTAAAATCTAAACTTAAATTATCCTCATCATAAACTTCTTCATTTAAACACAGTTGTATAAAAGTTTTCATTTTTTCAGCTGGGAAAATGAGATTTGCTTTTCCTGCTAAATTCTCTTTAAAAGAGATAGTGGAAACCATTAATGCTCCACTAAACTTAATTGGAAGATAATCTGTTAATTCTATGTTAGATTTTGTTCTATCTAAAATTGTCACATCCGGTATCTTTAATATTATTTTTTTACCAGTAATCTCCGAAAGCAAATTAGCAGCCTTTCCTGCACTTATATTAAATACTTCTTTTAATATGTCATATTTGAAACTAGACTTATTCATTCATATTCTCCCTTATTAAATTACAAATAATCTGAGCTTTTTCATCTTGCAGCGGTTTATTAAGAAAAGCTAATACGTTATATGCCTCTACCTCTTCGCGAATATTCTTTTGTATATCTGCAGATACCACAATTATTTTTGCAGATTTATCCTGAGCTTTTATTGAACGTATCAATTCCTGTCCACTTAATTTTGGCATTAACAAATCCGTAATAATAAAGTCAGGTTTTATTTCTTCATATCGTTCAATTCCTTCTTCCCCATTATTTGCAAAGGTAAGTTCTACATTGTTCATGTACTTTCTAATTAAATTAGCACTGACTTTTTGTGAAAAGATAGAATCATCAACGATTAACACTTTTACCATACTTAATTCTCCTTCTAATTAAAGAATATTTTTTACATTCAATAATAACCTCGTTAAATAAAAAAGGCAACTATGCAAAATCAGACTGACAAAATCAGGATGATTTACCCTAGTTGCAACTGAACTGCCATGGAAAAGGCGAACTTCCAACAGGCTTCTAGCTTTGCGTCCCTATCTTTCAATAGGTTTGCCAAAATTTTGTATGAATGTAATACTTTAGTAGCTTATATAATATCTAAAATATCTCATTTATCTTTATAATAAAACATATTTATTAATTATGAACTAATTTTCAACAACTTTCAACCCATGTATTGCTTTTTCATTATATTATGAACTAATTTACAGCAATTTTCAATCCATATATTGCTTTTTTTATATTTTATTATGAACTAATTTTTAGTAATTTTCAATCCATGTATTTCTTTTTTATATTTTATTATGAACTAATCTTTAGAAACTTTCAATCCATATATTTCTTTTTTATATTACATTATGAACTAACCTTTAGAAACTTTCAATCCATATATTGCTTTTTTATATTACATTATGAATCAATCTTTAGAAACTTTCAATCCATATATTGCTTTTCCTATAGCTTTTTTTTGCTAATTACCGCTTGTTAGAAGTAATTTTGCTAAATAAGGAGCTGTTGCAAAATAAAAAACTGTCATTCTGAGAGCAAATTCAGCTTGCTGAATTATGCTCGAAGAATCTCGCTTT
>CALDJN010000417.1 GCA_937901695.1 uncultured Anaerocolumna sp. | reverse complement strand
GCTTCTTCAATGCCTTTTAAAAAGAATGGCACTTAGTATGCCCAAAGGAACCTCTGCTTTTGAAAAGGCATTGAAGAAGCCTGAAATATCTTTTATCTGTGAGCGCAAGAAGGCTTCTCCGTCTAAGGGTGTAATAGCAGAGGAGTTTCCCTATGAAAAGATTGCACTGGATTATGAGGACGCCGGGGCGGATGCCATATCCGTCCTGACAGAGCCGAAGTGGTTTCTGGGAAAAAATGAATATTTGCAGGAAATCAGCCGGAGGGTATCCATCCCCTGTCTGCGAAAGGATTTTACGGTAGACGAATATATGATATATGAGGCGAAGGTGATTGGTGCTTCGGCAGTATTGCTGATTTGTTCCATTCTGACTGAAAAAGAACTCAGGGACTATATCAAAATCTGTGACAGTTTGGGGCTGTCGGCACTGGTAGAAGTCCATGATGAAAAGGAAGTGCAGATGGCAGTGAATGCAGGAGCCAGAGCAATAGGTGTGAACAACCGCAATCTGAAGGATTTTACTGTGGATGTAGAGAACAGCAGAAGGCTTCGAAGTCTTGTGCCGGAAGATATTCTGTTTGTGGCAGAAAGCGGAGTGAAGACAAGAGAGGATATAGAGGCTTTACGGAAAATTCAAGTGGATGCGGTGCTGATTGGGGAAGCAATGATGCGTGCAGAGGATAAAAAAGAGAAGCTGAAAGAACTGAGAGGCTGCCTATGACGAAGATAAAGCTGTGTGGATTAAAAAGAGAGTGCGATATAGAATGGGCAAATGAACTGCATCCGGATTATGTGGGTTTTGTGTTTGCAAAGGAAAGCAGGCGGTATGTGGCACCGAAGGAGGCTGATATATTAAAGTCATTGCTTTTTCCATCTATTCAGGCAGTGGGAGTATTTGTAAATGCAGACATAGAGGTGATTGCTGCCATAGCAGAAATGGGCATTATTGATGTAGTGCAGCTTCACGGAAGCGAAGATACAGCATATCAGGAAAAACTGCGAAAGAGAATAAAACTTCCTGTTATTCAGGCATTTCGGATAAAGACAGCAGAAGATGTGAAAAGAGCAGAAAAAAGTATCGCAGATATGGTGCTGTTGGATGCAGGGGCAGGCTGTGGGGAGGTTTTTGACTGGAGGCTTTTAAGTGAAATGAGCAGACCTTATTTTCTGGCAGGAGGTTTGACATCACAGAATGTAGCGGATGCAATAGATAGTCTGCGTCCTTATGGTGTGGATGCAAGCTCTTCGCTGGAAACAGGTGGAGTAAAGGATAAAGAAAAAATGACAGCTTTTGTAGAGGCTGTACGAGGAAAGGATGATGAAAATGACAGATAAAAAAGGACGTTTCGGAGTTCACGGAGGACAATATATCCCGGAAACCTTAATGAATGCAGTGATAGAGCTGGAAGAAGCCTATAACCGGTATAAAGAGGATGCAGAGTTTAACCGGGAACTGCAAGACCTGTTAAATGAATATGCAGGCAGACCGTCAGGACTGTACTTTGCAAAGAAGCTGACAAGAGAGCTTGGCGGTGCAAATATTTACTTAAAGCGTGAGGATTTAAACCATACCGGTTCCCACAAAATCAATAATGTCTTAGGTCAGGCGCTTCTTGCTAAAAAAATGGGTAAGACCAGATTGATAGCAGAAACCGGAGCCGGTCAGCATGGTGTGGCCACCGCCACCGCTGCGGCACTTCTTGATATGGAATGTGTGGTATTCATGGGAGAGGAAGATACAAAACGACAGGCACTAAATGTATATCGCATGAGACTTCTTGGGGCAGAGGTGATTCCTGTTACCAGCGGAACCGCTACCTTAAAGGATGCGGTTTCTGAGGCAATGAGGGAATGGACTTCACGGATTGAGGATACCCATTATTGTCTTGGCTCTGTCATGGGACCGCACCCTTTTCCAACCATAGTGCGTGATTTTCAGGCAGTGATTTCCAAAGAAATCAAGGAGCAGATACTACAAAAGGAAGGCAGACTTCCGGATGCCGTAATTGCCTGTGTAGGAGGCGGTTCCAACGCTATTGGCAGCTTTTATCATTTCATAGAGGATAAAGAGGTACGACTCATTGGCTGTGAAGCGGCAGGCAGGGGAATCGATACCTTTGAAACAGCAGCCACCATAAATACCGGTAGACTTGGCATTTTTCATGGAATGAAGTCTTATTTCTGTCAGGATAAATACGGTCAGATTGCACCGGTATATTCCATCTCCGCAGGACTGGATTATCCGGGTATCGGACCAGAGCATGCAAATCTCCACGATATGGGAAGGGCAGAATATGTACCAGTAACGGATGAAGAGGCGGTGGAAGCCTTTGAGTTTTTGTCAAGAACGGAGGGTATTATTCCTGCAATCGAGTCAGCCCATGCGGTAGCCTATGCCATAAAGCTGGCACCAACATTAGATAAGGATAAAATCATCGTAATTACCATTTCCGGCAGAGGCGATAAGGACTGTGCAGCCATTGCCAGATACAGAGGGGAGGATATTTATGAATAAGACAGGAGCGGAACGAATCAGAAAAGCATTTTTGAAAGGTAAGGCATTCATCCCGTTTCTGACCTGCGGTGATCCCGACCTTGAAATTACGGAGAAACTTGTAAAGGCAGCCATAGAAAATGGAGCGGATATCATAGAACTTGGAATCCCTTTTTCAGACCCCACAGCAGAAGGACCGGTTATTCAGGGAGCAAACCTAAGGGCGTTGCAGGGTGGTGTGACAACGGATGGGATATTTGAATTTGTTAGGGAATTGAGAAAAGAGGTAACTGTTCCGTTTGTGTTTATGACCTATGCTAATGTAGTGTTTTCCTATGGAGCAGAGGAATTTATCAGTACCTGTCAGAAGATTGGAGTGGATGGAATTATTCTGCCTGATTTACCATTTGAGGAAAAGGAAGAGTTTGCACCTATTTGCAAAAAGTATGGTGTGGCACTGATTTCCATGATTGCACCTACTTCGGATAAGAGGATTGCCATGATAGCCAGGGAAGCGGAAGGTTTCTTATACATTGTTTCCAGTTTAGGTGTAACCGGAACTAGAAGCGAGATTACCACGGACTTATCATCGATTATAAAGGTGGTTCGAGAAAATACGGACATTCCTTGTGCTATTGGTTTTGGGATTTCTACACCGGGGCAGGCTAAGAAGATGGCAGAGATTTCGGATGGTGTCATTGTGGGTTCGGCGATTGTAAAAAAGATCGAAGAATATGCAAAAAACGCAGTTTTATATGTATCCAATTATGTAAAAGAGATGAAGGATGCAATAGGAGAATTATAAAATAACAATGACAAGGGGCGATTATCTCGCCCCTTTATCTCTGCGTAGGTAAGGTTGACTGGCATTCTGCCTATCTGCCTTTTCTTGATACCTCTGTAACTTTTCCTGCATGGTTTCGGCTTTTGGAGTGGTTTGTTCTCCAAAGTCTTTTTCCCACTTGGCACATTCTTTCTGATATGCTTCTGTGGCACGCTGTGCGGTATAGAATGCGGTGTAGAAATCCTGCACCGTTGCAAATCCGTGTTGTCTGACGATGCCAGATAATCCGGCTTTGAGACTTCGGATTTCCTCGTTTTTGGCGGCAATCCTGCTTTCAAGCTCCTTTTTCTTGGTAAGCCTTGCAAATCCCTTTAAATCGCTTAATTCAATCTCCAACGTATTCCGTTCATGCTCTGCTTCAAAGATAAGACGATTTTGCTTATCAAGCGTAATCTTGATTTTTTGAAGTTTTGGGAAAGCGGCTGCTTCCGGTGGCACAACCGGTCTTGGAGGTATCTGTGGCTGTTCTACAAC
>CALDJN010000416.1 GCA_937901695.1 uncultured Anaerocolumna sp. | reverse complement strand
CGACATGATGCCGCAAAGATACATCTCAAATAATGGATGAAGAAGTTCAAAATGAAATTCCAATGGATTTCATTTTGGAGTTCTTCCGAATGGAAGGCATAGTCTTCCATTTGAGAAGTATTAGAATTTCTTAGGCGGTGTCTGTTGACGCCTTAGAAATTCTCTTCCCACTTCCCTTATAATCCCAACTCACTTGGAGCTGATATTTTGCCTGTTACTGCACTTGCAGCTGCTATTGCAGGACTTGCCAGATAAACTTCGGATTCTACATGTCCCATACGCCCTACAAAGTTTCGGTTGGTAGTGGCTATTGCTCTTTCACCTGCTGCCAGAATTCCCATATGACCTCCCAAACATGGTCCACAGGTTGGAGTACTTACCACTGCACCAGCTTTTATAAAGGTTGCAAGTAAACCTTCCTCCATAGCTTGAAGATAAATTGCCTGAGTAGCAGGGAATATAATAACCCTCATACCTTTTGCTACTTTTCTTCCTTCCAGCACTTTTGCAGCTACTCTCAAATCTTCCATACGGCCATTGGTACAAGATCCAATAACAACCTGATCTATCTTAATATTACCTACTTCATCTATGGTTTTTGTATTCTCAGGAAGATGTGGGAAGGCTACAGTAGATTTCAATGTGCTTAAATCTATTACATAGGTTTTTTCATATTCTGCATCTTCATCTGCTTCATAGATTTTATATTCTTTTTTGGAATGTTCCTTCATATATGCAATGGCTTTTTCATCTACTGGAAATATTCCGTTCTTTGCACCAGCTTCAATAGCCATATTAGCAATAGTAAATCTATCATCCATGGTTAAATTAGCAATCCCATCACCTACAAACTCCATAGATTTATAAAGAGCGCCATCCACCCCAATCATTCCGATAATATGTAGGATAATATCCTTACCACTTACCCACTTTTTAGGCATTCCTGTCAATACAAATTTCAAGGCTGCCGGAACTTTAAACCAAGCTTTTCCTGTCACCATACCTGCTGCCATATCGGTGCTTCCTACACCTGTAGAAAATGCTCCTAATGCACCGTAGGTACATGTATGGGAATCCGCACCAATAACTACGTCTCCTGCTACTACCAAGCCTTTTTCCGGAAGCAAGGCGTGTTCAATTCCCATTTCACCAATTTCAAAATAGTTTGTAATATGGTTATCCATTGCAAATTCACGCAGGCATTTACAATGTTCTGCGGATTTAATATCTTTATTTGGAGTAAAGTGATCTGGAACTAATGCAATCTTATCCTTATCAAATATACCTTTTTTATTCATTTTTTCCATCTCGTGAATGGCTACTGGTGAAGTTACATCATTGCCTAATACCAAATCTAAATCAGCCTCAATTAACTGACCCGGAACTACTATATCTAAACCAGCATGAGCAGCCAATATTTTTTGCGTCATTGTCATTCCCATAAAAAACCTCCTAATATAAATTATAACTTTCACTCTAACACAGTAAAAAATTTCTGTCTTTC
Source organism: uncultured Anaerocolumna sp. (assembly GCA_937901695.1). Classification (GTDB taxonomy): domain Bacteria; phylum Bacillota; class Clostridia; order Lachnospirales; family Lachnospiraceae; genus Anaerocolumna. Next base: position 3,056 of record CALDJN010000416.1, on the reverse strand, counting down.
TGAACGCAGTGAAGAATCTCTGTCTTTCCGAACGTAGTGAAAATCTTTGTCATTCTGAACGCAGTGAAAATCTTTGTCATTCTGAACGCAGTGAAGAATCTCTGTCTTTCTAAACGCAGTGAAGAATCTCTGTCTTTCTGAACGCAGTGAAGAATCTCTGCCATTCTAAACGCAATGAAGAGTCCTTGTTATTCTGAACGCAATGAAGAATCTCTGCCATTCTAAACGTAATGAAGAACCCCTGTCATTCTGAACGCAGTGAAGAATCCCTGACATTCTGAACATATAAAGAATCTTTGTCTTTCTGAACGCAGTGAAGAATCTCCATCATTCTAAACACATCAAAGAATCTCCCCACCCTACATTTCATCAACAATACAGTCACCCATTTCTTTTGTTCCAACCAACGTCTTTCCTTCCGACATAATATCAATTGTACGGTAGCCTTTCCTTAATACAGTTTTAACAGCTGTTTCGATTCTACCCGCTTCCTCTTCTAAATCAAAGGAATAACGAAGCATCATAGCTGCTGAAAGAATCGTCGCAATTGGATTGGCTCTATTTTGACCTGCAATATCCGGTGCAGAACCATGGCTTGGTTCATATAAGCCAAGTTTTGTTTCGCCTAAACTTGCAGAAGCCAGCATACCAATGGAACCTGTTACCATACTTGCCTCATCAGAAAGGATATCGCCAAACATATTTTCCGTTAAAATAACATCAAATTGTTTTGGGTCTTTTATAATTTGCATGGCACAATTATCTACTAGCATATTGGTAAGTTCTACTTTGGGGTATTCTCTGGCTGCCTCACTTACCACCTGCCGCCATAACCTTGAGGAATCAATTACATTTGCCTTATCTACACTACAAACTTTTTTATTACGTTTCATTGCAACTTCAAAGGCACATTTTGCAATTCTTCTGATTTCATTCTCATCATATCTTAAGGTATCAAAGGCTTTTCGAACTCCATTTTCTGTAATAGTTCCACGTTCTCCAAAGTATAAACCACCGGTTAGTTCTCGCATAACCACAAAATCGAATCCAGCTCCAATGATTTCATCTTTTAGTGGACATGCTGCCTTTAATTCATCAAATAGAACGGCTGGTCTTATATTTGCAAATAAACCTAAACCTTTACGGATGGCAAGGAGTCCTGCTTCTGGTCTTAGATTAGGAGGAAGGCTATACCAGTTAGATTGACCAACATTACCTCCCACTGCCCCAAGTAATACAGAATCACTTGCCTTTGCTACAGCCAGTGCTTCTTCTGTTAGTGGAACCCCATAAGTATCAATGGATACACCACCCATTAAAACTTCAGTATAGTTAAAATGATGTCCATAGATTTTTCCAATCTTATCTAAAACCTTCTTTGCTTCTGTTACGATTTCTGGTCCGATTCCATCTCCTGGTATTACAGCTATGTTAAAGTTCATAATAACCTCTATTCTGGTGCTTTAGCACCTTTTAATAACGATAGCACTTGTGCACCAGCATAAATTGCTGGTTGAAAGAACAATGTTTTTTCAACCTAACCTCTATTCCGGTACTTAAACGCCTTTTAATAACGATACATTTGTACTCTGGCATAAATTGTAGTCAATGTCTTCCATCCTATAATGTCAAGCCCTAAATCATTGATTTTTAAGGCTTTTCTTTAAATAGTTACCTCTTTCTAATCTTCTAAGGCAGTTTAATACATGCCTTTTAGATTATACATGAATCACTAGAGAATTCAATCTATATTCCTTGATACTAAAATATCTTTTCTATTGTCATTCTATCATAACTTTTGGTATAATTGAAATACATATTAAGAATACTTAATATAACTATGAGTCATATCATAATTATAAATGCTTTAACCTATTTAGAATCTATACCATAATTGATTTGCGTGTCAAAACTCTTTTATTCATTCAATAAACTGAATTTAGACTTATGGCACTCAAATCATGCCATTAAGTGATAACAATATGAAAATATTTTAAAAAGAACTAAAAAGAAAGGCATGTTACAATGGAACAGAATTTATCTCAATATAAAATATTTAATACGGTAGCCACTACTGAAAATATATCTCACGCCGCCAAAGAACTTTATATCAGCCAGCCTGCCATAAGTAAAGCCATTAGCCGATTGGAAGAAGACCTCGGTATCACTTTATTTACAAGAACTTCAAGAGGTGTAAAATTAACAGAAGAAGGTGCACTTTTTTATGAATATACCAAATCAGCCTTTGAAACTTTATCTCAGGGGGAAGAGAATATAAAAAGAATAACGCAATTGGGTATTGGACACCTTCGCATAGGAGTCAGTACTACTTTATGCAAATATATTCTTCTGCCTTTTCTAAAGCAATTTGTACTTTCCTACCCCCACATAAAGATTACCATTGAATGTCAGTCTACTTTTCAAACTTTAGAGCTTTTACAAAATAAGAAAATAGATATTGGACTTATTGGTAAACCTGAAACACGAAAGAATTTGGATTTCTATCCGGTTATGCAAATTGAAGATATCTTTGTAACTACACAAGCTTATCTGGAAAATTTAATGGTTAGGGAATTATCTGGATATCAAATTGGCCAAGAAAAGCAAAGTAAGAAAAGTTCCATCTTTTCCACTGATATCTTTAAAAATGCTAATGTTATGTTATTAGACGAAAAGAATATGACCCGCATCTTTATTGATGATTATTTTGCAAAGCATCGAATAGAAACCAATCAAATACTAGAGGTTAGTAATATGGATTTATTAATTGAATTTGCTAAGATAGGACTTGGGGTTTCCTGTGTCATAAAAGAATTTGTACAAACTGAGCTAAAAAGTGGTTCCTTAATAGAGATACCTCTTGAGGAACCTTTAATTAAAAGAGAAGTTGGATTTGCTTATTCTACTAATAACTACCTTTCTGACTCTGCCCAGAAGTTTATTAAATTCTATCAGCAATTTAAAGGAAGTCCTCCCCTTCTATAAATGGGTATAACCCCTACTTCGCAGACATGGGTGGGTTCGCCTGTTTCAGCAGAAGTTGAAGCTCCTGCTGA
>CALDJN010000415.1 GCA_937901695.1 uncultured Anaerocolumna sp. | reverse complement strand
GAAATAAAAAAACCCGATTCATAAAGAATCGGGGTAATGATCAAGTAGATTGCATATCAAAAACATGCTTTTCTTCTCACATCCAGACTTTACTGTCGGTTTTGGAATTACACCAAATCAGCCGAATGACTATCATGTATACTATCTATTACATGTTTGCCAATCAGGTCGCGGACTATACCGCCGGTCGGGAATTACACCCTGCCCCGAAGAATTTCCTTATTTCGTTTTCTATTTACGTATATATTCTACAACCTATTATACTGAATGTCAACTATATTTTAAAAAACACAAAGTTTGACATTCTCTTATTTTATATTTATTTTCCTGCAAAAACTTTACGCTAACTTAAAAAATACACATTATCCTATTACGGTTTAGCCTGTGGCTGGGTAATGTTTGCAGATTAGATTCCTTCAGAACAAAATGTCTTAATACCTTCCTTGGTCTCACAGTTCGATTAATTTCCATTTTCATGTGCATTATTATTGCCATATTCAAGATTATAATATTTTCCATGGTATTTTTTATTATATCCTAGACCATAAATATTTGCCTTATTAAGAACAGCTCCTAAAACTCTGCTTTTTCCTGTAATTAATTGTTTTAAAACTCTTTGTACAAATCTGTAACTAATTTTGTTAGATTCTATAACCAGAATAGTTCCATCACATACATCTGCTACATTGGCACTATCAATTACAACGCCAAGGGGGGGTGTATCTATAATAATGTAATCATATTCTTCTCTCTGATTTTTAACTAGGTTTTTAAATTCTTCGCCGCCTAACATTTCCGAGGGGTTTGGTGGTAATATTCCCGTAAATATAATATCTAAGTTTTCCACATTGGATTTGTATATTACTTCCTCCAGATAATTCATTCCTGATAAATATTGCGATAAACCATTAACTGCATTATTCACTTTTAATCTGCTTATAATTACTGATTTGCGTAAATCAGCATCGATAAATAATACCTTTTTACCGCTTTCTGCAAAAGCAATGGCTAAACGAAAGGATACAACTGTCTTTCCCTCATTAGGCAGGCTGCTGGTTATACATATTGTCTTTACTTCTTTCCCGCAAAATTGAATATTGGTCCGTAATGATTTATATGCCTCATTACTGGTAAATTCCAAAGTGCCCTTTTCAATACTGCTATGTTCATTAAGTGTATTATCTTTTTTTCCCTTTTTCCGAAAAGTTTTTTTATTTTTTCTCATTTTATTAGAATATTTCATTTCCAATGGTATGGCTCCTAATACTGTCAGGTCTAAATATTTTTCAATCTGTTCTGCATTTTTAATTGTATCATCTATAAGGTGTATAAATATTATAACAAAGGCACTGATAAATGCCCCTATGATACCACTTAATATTGTATTTTTCATTACAGAAGGGCTTGTTGGTACAGTAGGGAGGTCCCCTTTCTCAACAATATTAACCTTCTCCATTTCAAGTATGGATACCATTCTCTCCGATGCTACTTCTGCAATAGAATCAGCCAGTTGTTTGGCTAATACAGGATCTTGATTTTGAACCGTTATTTCTAATATACGTGTATTATCAGGAACCTTTACAAAAATATTAGATATAAGTTGGTTGTGAGTCATGTTTAAATTCAAATTATTAATAACCTGCTCTGTTACCGGTCTGCTTAAAACCAGTACTTTAAAATCCTGAGTAAGTTGAGATCCGGTTTGTAAATCACTACTTGTAATAGTATCTTTATTCTGTCGATTAATAATATAAAGCTTAGTACCAGATGTATAAACAGGAGTCATAACAAACTTGCTTATTAACCCTGCCGCTGCAGCACATACAATACTAGATAATATGATAATCCATATCTTATGCAATAATAAAATAAATAGCTCACCAATATTAACTTCAATATCATTATTATTGTTTTGCATATACTCCCCCTTCTTCCTCATCATATATATACTTATTACTTAACAATTGGGATGTATTCTTAACCAGCAATAAATCTACCAGTTCTACTCCATACTTTTTTCTTAAATACTTTACTCCCTTTATCATTCTTGGTTCTCTATTATGGTCAGAATGGGAATCTGTAGCAACAAAATGGATGTATCCATAGCCCATTAATTTTTTACAGTATTTGCTTCTTTTATTGGTAAAACCGCCAAGAATACTTGTAATATTCATTTGTATATAAACACCAAGCCTGATTAATTCCTCTATTCTATGGGGATTCTGATATAATGCTTCATATCTTTCGGTATGGGCAAGAATGGGTAAATACCCGCTAATAAGCAGCCGGTGTAATCCAGCCCTGATGTTTCGATAGCTTTCAAAGACAGGAAATTCCACAAGAACATATCTGGTACCTGCCATTGTTAATGCCTTTTTCTTTTTTAAATGTTCTATAATATCCTCGCTATAATACAATTCATTTCCTAAGTCTATTTGAAAATCAGAATCTATCTTTTTTGCCTCTTCCCTAACAAGTTCCAGTTTATTCTGAAGTTCTTGTATATCCGGATTTAAACAGCCAACTCCATAATGGGGCGTTGCTATTATATGAATAATTCCCTCTTGGTGTGCTATTTTTAACATATTTCGTGTTTGCAATAAATTTACCGAACCGTCATCAACAGACGGAAGTATATGGCTATGGATATCAGTCCATTGATTCAATAAAATCTCCCCTTTGAGTTTGTTATATACTCTTATACCACTCTACGAAACGATTTAGCCCGGTTTCAATGGAGGTACTTGGCGTAAAATGAAAGTCTTCCTCTAAATCGCAAATATCCGCATAGGTTTGATAAACATCACCAGGCTGCATAGGTAAATATTCTTTTATGGCTTTCTTACCTATACAATTTTCTAATATTTCTATATAATCCATTAATTTAACAGGCTTGTTATTACCTAGGTTGTAAATTTTATATTTTACCTTATTCTCGTCTTGTTCAGGTGGATTACATAATATATGTTCCATTCCTTTTATAATATCATCGATATAGGTAAAGTCTCTATACATATTACCATTGTTGAATATTTTGATTGGCTTGCCTCCCATTATGGATTTAGTAAAAGAGAAATAAGCCATGTCCGGTCTGCCATATGGACCGTATACGGTAAAAAAGCGAAGTCCTGTGGCTGGTATTCCATAAAGATGGCTGTAAGTATACGCCATCAATTCATTGGATTTCTTGGTAGCCGCATAGAGGCTAACAGGTGTATCTGTTTTATCATATGTTGAAAAAGGTACCTTTTGATTGGCTCCATAAACGGAACTAGAAGATGCATAAATAAGATGTTCCACTTTATAATGCCTGCACGCCTCTAAAGTATTGAAAAAACCTATAATATTAGAATTAATATAGGTTTCAGGCTTTTCTATACTAGAACGGACACCTGCCTGGGCAGCCAGATTTACCACTATTTGGGGCTTGAAATCTATAAATAATTGATTAACGGCTTGTTTATCAGCAAGGTCTCCTTTTATAAATGTAAAATTATTATACTTTTCTAAGATGTTAAGCCTTGCATACTTAAAACTAGTATCATAATAATCATTAATATTATCATATCCGACAACCGTTGCACCCTGGTTGAGAAGTGACTTTGCAAGATGAAACCCAATAAACCCTGCTGCCCCTGTTACTAAATATAATTTTGTTAAGTCAAGCTTATTAATTACCGACCTCATAATTCTTCCTTTTATAATATTTTTATTGATTCGAATGTCAAATATTCATAAAATCTTTAAGGATTCTTCGCCTGTGGCTTTGAATGACATGCCTTCATAGCAATGACATTATATATATGATATATATATCATCAACATTGTCTGCAGTTCAGCCTTTGGCTTTGACACTCTAATTATCCTCTATCTTCCTATAGAATAATACTCTACCCCTGCTTTCTTCATTTTCTCAGGCTTATATATATTGCGTCCATCATAAACTAAAGGTGTTCTCATGTATTTTTTATATGTATCTGGAGTAACTTCTTTAATTTCTTTCCATTCAGTAAAGATAAAACATACATTGGCTCCTTCTAATGCTTCCTCTGGTGTATGTGTATATATGATTTCATCAGGATATCTTTTTTTAAAGTTAGAAACAGCTGCAGGGTCATATGCATAGATATTGGCGCCTTGCTCAAGAAGAAGTGCTATATTATCCAGAGATGGCGCTTCTCTTAAATCATCTGTTCCAGGTTTAAAGGAAAGTCCTAATACTGCAACTTTAAGCCCCTGAAAAGTAATCAAACGTTTCCTGGCTTTCGTAAATAATTTTGCTTTTTGTTCTTTATTTACTTCTACTGCAGCCCCTACTGTTTTCAAATCATAATTATATTGTTTTGCAAGGTATTTTAGCGCTTTGGTATCCTTTGGAAAACAGCTTCCTCCATAGCCTATACCTGCATTTAAGAAGTTAGAACCAATTCTGGTATCAAAAGACATGCCCCTTGCTACCTCTTCAATATCTGCCCCTACTAATTCACATAAATTTGCAATATCATTCATATAGGAGATTTTTAAAGCAAGAAAATTATTACTAGCGTATTTTATCATTTCTGCACTTCTTCTGCTTACAGATACAATAGGAAGAGCAAAAGGTTTATAAATTTCCAGGAGTTTGTCTTCCGCCTCTTTACTTTCTGTTCCTATTATGACTCTTGAAGCTTTTAAAGTATCCCTTACAGCAGTACCCTGTGCCAGAAATTCCGGATTACTTGCAACTTCAACTTTTACATCATGGATAAGGAAGTCTTTTATAAATTGTTCCACTTTATCATTAGTACCAACAGGAACGGTGGACTTAACAACTACGAGGCAATCTTGTTCAACAGATTCTGCAATTTGCCGTGCTACTGTAGCCAGATAGGAAAGATTAGCAGAGCCATCCGGCAGTTCAGGTGTTCCTACTCCGATGAAGATTGCGTCTGCATTTTTATAGGCAGCTGCATAGTCAGTGGTATAGTCCAGTCGACCTTCTTCATAATTCTTTTTCATCAGTTCCTCTAAATCAGCTTCATATATTGGAGAAATTCCGGATTTCAGCAAATCAACCTTCTCCTTATCTGTGTCAACACAAGTAACCTTATGTCCTTTTTCGGCAAAACATACACCTGCCACTAATCCTACGTAACCGGTACCTGCAAGAGCTATATTCAATTTATCTCCTCCCACTTTCGAAGAAATCAACTTATAATCTTTTAATAACCTCTCATTTATTTTTAAAAACTTAATCTTACTTAATATCTTTCTGACCAGTTTTATTTCTACTAAGTCACTGCACATTAAGGGATTCGATAAAATAATCCCAAAATACACTACCATACATATAAATATAGATATAAATTCCCAAATTACAGATTTACTTACCTTTTGCAATACTATAGCTACACACCCCATTATTAAGGATGCTATAATAGTCGGTGCTACATTCTTAAGTATTCTTAGGAATGATATTTTTAATGCTATCCATAGAAGAACCAGCCCCACAGTAACATATTCCAGTTTTACCAAAGAACGTGAAATATATAGTGCCCGAAAGCTTATTTGTGAAGTAATAATTAAAGCAGGGACAAGAACAATTAAATGCAAAAATTGTGTTAGAAGTGCTAAATGTGGTTTCCCCTTGCTTCGAAAAACTTCACTAATGTTTTGTCCAAATATAACATTGATTGCACTAATTAATGCCCATAATCCAATAAAGTCTTTTGCTTCTGTCCATTGAGGACCTAATAGAATTTTAGTTGCCAAACCGCGGTATAGGAATAATCCAACACCCATGGGCATAACAAACATGGATATCATCCTTTGAAATGTAAAAAGTGTCTTTTCATATTCTTTTTGGTTATCTTTTAACCGGGATAAAGCAGAAAATAAAACAGTTGCAGTGGAACCTGTAATAATAGCCATATAACTATCTACTGTAGTAATTGATATTTTATATAATCCAAGATAATAATCGTTTAAATAATATCCTACAATAAAAGTCCCTGTATAGGATACTAACCACATAGTTATAATATCTAAAAATGTCCACATACTAAATGAGAACATTTCTTTAAATTGTCTCATATTAAAGTAAAATCTTGGCTTCCATTGAGACCTTATAGTAAGCCCCACTGCATTAATTATATTTGATGTTAAAGTACCAATTAGTAAAGCCCAGTAATTCCTATATATAAATGCCATGGGTATCGTAACTAAAAATGGTACTCCGGAACTTACAATTCGGACAAAAAAAAGTGTTCTAAAATCAAAATTTCTTCGATATCTGGCTATGTGGATACTTGAAAATGTGGTTAATAGTATATTTAAACTGGCAATACTAATTGCAAATCCTAAGTCGGGACTTCCCAGCATACTGGCAATCTGGTTTCTTGTAGCAAATATGAACAGATATATAAAACATGAGATAGTAAAATTAGACCAAAAAGCAACTGTTGTGCAATTATTTAAATCCTCTTCACTTTTAAATTCATGTTGGACCAGAAAGCTTTGAAATCCCGCATCTGCAAATATCTCAGCTAAACTTGTTATCATAGTAATAGTAGCCACTACTCCAAATGCTTCCGGTGTAAGTATCCTTGCCAGAATCATATTGGTAATTGGAGATAGTATTTTTACTAAAACTTCTGTAATTGTGGACCACTTTGTAGCTTTTACTACTTTAGAATTAAAATTTTCACTCATTGCTTATCTTTGTCACCCGCCTGCCTTTTGCATTTTATTTATTAAACTCGCACCACAGATGCAAATTACATTTATCATTTGGGTTAATTCATCGCTATAAGTAATCTTTATAAAGTCAGTTATTAATCTGACAATAATTGCAACAAATAGGAAAGCACATAGCTTTCGCCTGCTTCCATCCGTTCTTTTTATAGTCAATCCAAGAGTGATACAGCTTAAAACCGGTAGAATATAATAAAGGAATATACCAACCACTCCTAATCCCGCTAGTATTTCGATATAATTACTATGAGCATAGGTTTCAGTAAATAAATCATAATAATGATAGGCATAATATCCATAATTTCCAAAACCAACTCCTGTAAAAGGATGTTTTTTAAACATGTCTATTCCGTATTTCATCATATTTATTCTGGTATAAGAACTTGCATCTATGGTATAAGAGGGGTTAAATAGTCCAAATACTCCCTCCATTCTAAAACCAATTAATTCATATAATATAGGAATATTAAATATTACCCAGTATAATAGGAAGGATAATATGATTATTGCTGGAATTATTTTGATAAATAGAAATCTTCTTTTTTTAGCAAGAATAATATATCCAAAAAAATACATAATCAGCATTAGAATAGCTGCTCTGGATTTTGTGAATAAAAGAATTAAACTTAATAACAAAATCCATATTAAATAAACTTTATGTTTTGTTTTGTCGTAAAAATATAGCCAAATAAAAGCTAATAAAGCGCATAAATTACCCATAGCATTGGGATGGTGGCCAATGGAATACCCAATTCTGCCTTTATCTGAAGATGCTGAAAATGAGCCGGTTAGCGCATCAACCCATTCCGATGGTTGTGTTTTTAAGATTAAAAATCCTATCATAATAATACTTGCTATAGCAAATCCATATAAAACCTTTTCTATATTCTCTATATTTACTAAATAAAGCGTCATTAGGGAACAAATAACTATCATCTGCCCTACGCTTGCAGCTGCTGCCATTGTTTTATCCATTGCCGGTGACCAAAGTACAGAAAGGCAGCACCAGACAAAAAACATTCCATATACAACAACATATGGAGTTGTAAATAGTTTATTTAAATTTTTGATGGCTATTATCCCCATATAGGATATAAAAAGTAATTGAACACCATATAAAAATGGAACAATTGTCCGTAAAGCAATAAATGCAACTGCTACACCAAAAATTAGTAAACTAGGTAAAGCTTTTGGAATTCGTATAATGTATTTTCTATTTCGAAACATCGAATTATAATTGGGATTATTCATTTTATATTCCTTTACTCAAATTTTCCCACTTTAGCTTATTTTTCAATTAGCTTTAACATCCTTCCAGTCTTGCTTATTTTCCAATTAGCTTTAACATCTTTTCAATGTTGCTTATTTTCCAATTAGCTTTAACATCCTTCCAGTGTTAACTCCAAATGCACTTTCCCCATTAGCCATTTGTGGGAACCCCAAACTTTGACCTAATATATTTGTCTCAATTAACACTACATTTAAATCCTCATCAATCGTAAAATCCCAAGAAACCATTTTAACCTGTGGTGTATTTAAATGGCAAAAATATGCCATTTCCAATACTTTAGGTATACCAGGTATAAAATAATCGCGAAAAGCCACTTTACTATTAGGATGGTGGCTATATTTCGTTCCAATTTCAGTAAATGCATATGGCTTTAAATACCCGTCTGGCGATATACCTATAAAAAGTCCTCCGGCACCTATATTATCAACTTTATTTCCATTACAGCCTAAACGAAGGGCTAAAGGGAGATAATATAAATTGTTATCTAAAATGTATGTAATCACTCTTATTGTATTTAATGATTCTCCATATAGTGCTTTCAATTCTTTACAGTTTATAATATGTTCTTGAACTATAAAATTTACTTTGTACCATTCTAAAATATCCTTACAAGACTTTTTAGTAAATTTATCTATGCCATTAACAAATTTACAAATCCTAATACCACTGCCTGAATGTGTTCCAATAGTCGGTTTAATAACCACATAATCCGTATTGCTAATTAAATTGCAGGCTTCCTTAGGATTGATAGGCTTTCTCCTGTTTCCTAAAGTAGTATAAAAGGTACCACAACTATTACCAATTAATGTTTTAGGAATTCGAAGCCCCTTAACTGACTTATATAATGGTTCTAAAAGGTTTTTATCTTCTAGTGCCAGACTAATACTGCGAGGGTTTAATATAGGTTCTAATTTAGTTGAAAATAGAATTTCCGGAAAATAATCTTTATCAAACTTTCCAGTATAACTTTGATAAAAGCGATGCCATATTGTAGAATAAGATTTCCCATAATATTTCCTAAAGTTTCTTTGAATTAAATTTATCTGTTTCTTTGATAAATTTACCTTTTCCCATAATTTTTTATATCTCCAGATATATTTATATTCTCCTACTTTTAAACCGGTGCAAAAGCTTTTATCAATGAAATAATTTAATAAATCCCGTTGTTTTTTTAAAATACCCATATTAAAATCCTTTCAGATTATATCAATCCACCTTTTACAAATCTTTGATACATCATATTTTTGTCTTACTTTAACTGCTTCTATAGACAGTAAATTAGCAAACTCACTATCTTCTATCATTTTTAGCATTGCATCCCTTAGTGCTGTTACATCTCCTGCCGGGATTAATATTCCATTTTTATTATTCTCTATTACCATAGCTGCGCCACCCACAGGACAATCTGTACATATAGATGGTATTCCCATTGCCAATGCTTCTAACATGGAGTTGGATATGCCTTCAAAATCAGAAGAGGAGACATAAATAGCGGCATTCTTAATACGTTCCATTAAGTTGTCTACATAACCGGGGAACTTTACCTTTTCCTCAAGATTTAATTTTTTTCTCAGTAACTTTAACTCTCCTAACATATGACCACGGCCATAAATAATTAATTTATAATCCTTGTGAATTTTGGACACTTCATAAAAGGCAGAAATCAACATGCTGAAATTCTTTTCTTCTGATAAACGTCCTGCTGCAACGATGACTTTTTTACGTAATCCTTCATAAACATTGGGTAAGTCAGGAGATATGGGATTTGGTATAATACAGCTTTTCCTTTGTATTTTTAAAGGATAGCAGCTTTTAGCAAATTTAGTTTGAAATACAATATTATCTGCCAAAGGATATAATATTTTTTTAAGAATTCTAATATATAAGGGTTTCTTTTCGTTTACATTAATTAGCAGAGGGTGTGCACGTTCTGAAATAATGACTCTTTTTTTCAAGTTTATGCAGGAAAGAATAGTGAAAAAATTAATATCTGTCATAAATGATATGATTGTATCTGGATTTAGCTGTTTTATAATTTTTCTTATTTCATATATTCTTTTATATAAAATATAAAACTTATTATTATTTTTATAGGTTAACTGCACATCATTTACTTTACTATTTAGTTCATAGGTCCGCTCTCTATTTCTAACTATTATCATAGTAACTTGAAAACCGTTATCGGCTAAATAATTAGCAAGAGTAGTCATTACTCTTTCAGAACCGCCTCCCGTAAGACTTG
>CALDJN010000414.1 GCA_937901695.1 uncultured Anaerocolumna sp. | reverse complement strand
AAAAATGAGAGCATTAGTTAGTGTATCAGACAAAACGGGCATTGTAGAATTTGCAAAGGAATTAGCTGCACTTGGAATTGAGATTATATCAACAGGTGGAACTTATAACAAATTAAAAGAAGCAGGTGTACCTGCTATAGAAATCTCTGAATTAACAGGATTTCCGGAGTGTTTAGATGGACGTGTAAAAACGCTGCATCCTATGGTTCATGCAGGTATATTGGCAATGAGAAGTAAACCGGAACATATGAAACAGCTGGCTGACTTAAATATTCAAACCATTGATATGGTAGTTGTCAACTTATATCCATTTAAGGCAACTATTCTAAAGGAAGGTGTTACTAGAGAAGAGGCTGTTGAAAATATTGATATAGGCGGACCCACTATGCTTCGTTCCGCAGCTAAAAATTATCAGGATGTAGCCGTTGTGGTTGATCCAAGAGATTATGAAAAAGTACTGAGGGAATTAAAAGATAAAGGGGAAGTTTCTCTGGATACTAAATTCTATCTGATGCAAAAAGTATTTATGCATACTTCTAATTATGATACCATGATTGCTGATTACCTAAAGAAACAAAGAAATGATTATGAACTACCTGAAACATTAACGATGACTTTCGAAAAAGTACAGGATATGCGTTATGGTGAAAACCCTCATCAAAAAGCTGCTTTTTATAGAGAGATTGGGAAAAAATGTGGTTCTATTACCGATGCAGCACAATTACACGGTAAAGAATTATCCTTTAATAATATTAATGATACCAACGGTGCTCTTGAACTTCTAAAGGAATTTACAGAACCTACCGTTGTCGCTTGTAAACATGGCAATCCATGTGGCGTTGGCAGTGCAGATAATATATTGGATGCCTGGACTAAAGCTTTTGAAGCAGATAAAGTGTCCATTTATGGTGGAATTGTAGTAGTAAACAGAGAAGTGACTCTTGCTCTTGCAGAAGAAATGAAAAAAGTATTCCTGGAAGTTATAGTTGCTCCCAAGTTTGAAAAGGAAGCTCTTGAATTATTAAATCTTAAGAAAAATGTACGTTTACTTGAATTAAAAGACATTGATGTTCCGCAAGATGAACATGCTTATGACTTAAAGAAAGTAAATGGAGGATTAATTGTTCAAACCATAGATAGTAAATTGCTAGTGGAAGAAGATATAAAAGTAGTTACCCATAGAGTTCCTACGGATAAAGAGATGGAAGACCTGCGATTTGCCTGGAAGGTTGTTAAATTCGTTAAGTCCAACGGAATTGCTTTAGCAAAAGATAAGCAAACAGTGGGAATTGGACCAGGTCAGGTAAATCGTGTATGGGCTGCGAAACAAAGTATAGAACATGCAGAAGAATTAATTAATGCTGATGCGACAAAAGGTGCTGTTATGGCTTCCGATGCCTTCTTCCCATTTGATGACTGTGTAGAAGCAGCACATGAAGCGGGTATTACCGCTATTATTCAACCAGGTGGTTCAATTCGTGATGAAGATTCCATCAAAAAATGTAACGAATATGGTATTGCCATGGTATTTACTGGAATGAGGCATTTCAAACACTAATAACGTAAAGGACCTTCAAAAGTATGGGACTGGGGTTTATATGAATATAGATAATTTATATAAACCCCAGTCATATACACGGAAGGCCCTTTCATTATTTTCAAGGGAAAGCACCAATTAAAGCCTTGTTACATTTGCCGCTTGAGGTCCCTTTTCACCGTTTACTACTTCAAATTCCACTGCTTGGCCTTCTTCTAAGGCTTTAAAGCCCTCCATATTAAGTGCTGAAAAGTGAACGAATACGTCATTGCCTTCTTCATCAGTAATGAAACCAAAACCTTTTTTTGCGTTAAACCACTTGACTGTACCCTTTTTCATAAAACCCTCCTAAAACATACAAAATATTCTTTCGTAACAAAAATAGTACGATATTATTAATCTATCACAAAGGATGGGAAATGTCAATTTATTCTTTAAATAGAAGAAATTACACATTTATAACTTGGTTACAGTTTCTTATGGATTTCTACCTGTTTTTTAATCAATTTCTTAACAGACACTAAAATGGTCTTAAGTTTATTCGTATATATTAATACTATCCAAATTTTATTTAATGCGGTATAATAAGAATAACTGCTAACAATTACCATATTAATATATATAATAGTATATATATGTTCCTAAGATTAAGGAGGAATTTTTTTGCTAACTGTTTTTCAAGTATGTTTTTTTATAGGAATAGGACTTATGTTAATTTCCCTCATATTTGGTAACCTTTTTGAAGCAATTGGTATTGATGGTTTGGATTTGGATTTTAATATTGGGCTTAACCTTTTTATTCCCTTTAGCCCAATTTTACTTATTTTATTTGTTACCGTATTTGGCGGGGTAGGATGGCTTATACTGGATATCTTTCCGGCATTGGAAATGCTTTTTATTGTACTTATTGCTTTAGCAACAGGAATTTTAATCTGTACACTTATGAATCTGTTTATTATCGCTCCGCTAAAGAAAGCGCAGAATACCAGTACCCCTGATGTGGAGGAACTTATAGGTATTCAAGCCAATGTTACAGAAACGATAATGGAGGGGGGATTTGGAGAAATATCTTACGTGGTTAATGGAAATAGTTATACCTCACCTGCCAAAGGAATTCATGGGGAACGTTTTAAAGTTGGGCAAAAGGTAGTTATCTGCTGGATAAAAGATTATGTATTTTATGTGTCTCTTTTAGATATATAGAATAGGGGCAAATATCTTATGTATTGGATATTTATGTGGGACTTTGCTGAGATTCTTCACCCAATTTAGCAAAGCTGAATTTGTGCTCAGAATGACATTTTATAAATTGGGTATTTATGTAGGTTCCTTGAATCTGCATTAATATAAATAATTAATTAAGGAGGATAAAGTATGGAAGCAATTTTTATTGCAGGAATTGCTATTGGGGTTATATTACTCTTTGTGATTCTAATTACTACCATGTGGAAAAGGGTTCCCCAAGACAAGGCACTTGCTGTAACAGGTTTAAGAAAAAGGGTGATATCTGGTGGAGGCGGCTTTGTTGTACCTTTATTAGAACGTACTGATAAAATCTCATTGGAAAACATGAAGATTGAAGTAAGAACGGAAAGTGCTATGACGGAGCAAGGTGTTGATATCCGCGCAGATGGTGTTGCTGTTATTAAAGTTAAAAGTGATAAGGAAAGTATTTTAAGTGCCATTGAGCAGTTTAATACAGGCAGAGAACAGCAAACCATTGATATCATTAAGGATACTTCAAAAGATGTACTGGAAGGAAAGCTTCGTGAGATTATTTCTAAGATGACTGTAGAAGAAATTTACAAAGACAGGGAGAAATTTGCTTCTCAGGTTCAGGAGGTTGCTGCCGTTGGATTAGCAACTATGGGGTTGGAATTAAAAGCCTTTACTATCCGTGATATATCCGATAAAAATGGATATTTAGAAGCATTAGGTAAACCAAGAATTGCGGAAGTTAAGAGGGATGCAGCTATTGCAGAAGCAGAAGCAAAAAGGGAAACCCAGGTTAAAACTTCTGAGTCTGAAAGACTGGGGGCAGAAGCTAAGATTTTAGCAGAAACTCATGTAGCAGAAGCAAATAAAGAAAAAGAATTAAAAGTCCAGGCTTATCGTGAAGAACAAGAAACCGCAAAGGCTAGAGCGGACTCTGCTTACGAAATTGAGAAGAATAAAGTAGCAAAAGAAGTTACTGAAACAGCCATGTTAGTTGAGATAACCAGAAAAGAAAAAGAAACGGAAATCCAGAATAAAGAAGCTGACAGACGAGAAAAAGAACTTCTTGCCACTGTAAATAAGCAAGCAGATGCAGATGCCTATAAAATCAGCAAAGAAGCAGACGCGAAAAAGTATTCTGAATTAAAAGAAGCGGAAGCATACAGTATGGCTATTAAAGTAAAAGCTGAGGCTGAAGCAGAAGCCATTCGTATCAAAGGTGAAGCAGAAGCAGCAGCAATACGTGCAAAAGGTATTGCAGAAGCAGAAACCATGGAGAAGAAAGCAGAAGCATATAGACTATACAACAATGCAGCTGTTACTCAGATGATTGTTGAAAAATTACCTGAAATTGCAACTGCAGTAGCAGAGCCTTTAGCCAAAACTGAAAAAATTGTTATTATTGACAATGGAGGGAGCTCAGATTCACAAGGTGCTGCAAAAGTATCTGGCTATGTTACAGAAATCATTAGCCAGTTGCCAGAAACCATAGAAGCTATGACTGGTTTTAATTTCATGGAGGCTTTAAAAACTAAGGTATCCAAAGAAGAAACAGAAGATGTTAAAACAAATAGTACAGAAGTTGTTTCTGATGTAGAGAGTACTGAAGTTGATAAAACTGGGGAATTTAAAGAAGTAATGTAGAGCAATCCATGAAATAAAAATGTTACCATTTAGCTTGTGGCATCCCATCTCACTTTTACTTATCTTACATTGGTGGATTCAGACCGCTTCGCTTCATAAGGGAGCCATGGGTCCACTGTAACATAAAAATTGTCATTCTTCGAGCATAACCAGCTCTTAGAATGACAATTCTAATTATTGTTGAATTTTTAATACCTACGTTTTCAATAAGTTTGTGAATAAACTTATTTTATAAACCTTTTTTAATCTTTTTTATCTGCTGCTTTTTTAACTTCCTTGGTTTCATGATTACCTTGTTCTGCTTGAGCACCAAGATCCTCTTCTGTTACAGTAACTTTACATACATCATATTTTCCATTATCAATGGATGCAAATACATAAGTTACACCTGCTGATTTAGCGGTAATACGGCCACCAACACTAACAGTAGCTATAGATGTATCATTACTAGAAAACTTAGCTTCTTCTACAGTATTATTCGGTTTTAAAATAGCTGTCAATGTAGTACTACGCCCAACAGATAAAGTAATATCTGATTTAGTTAATTTAATACTAAGTGCAGGTGGACCTACAGTAACTTCACAATCTAAAGTTGCAATTGTTTTAAAACCTTCTTTTACTGTAACAGTAATAGTTGCATTACCAAAATCAGTACCTGTAATGGTTCCATCATCACTTACTTTTGCAATGGAATCAGAACTGGATTTAAAAGTTACCTTGTGATTGTCAGTTGTATTATATACCTTTAATGCATAAGTATTATCTTTTACAATAGATACTCTTTTTACATTAAGTTTTATGTCGCTTTGCTCTTGCTGTGTATTTGAAGCTTTCGCAACTATAATATTACCGGCAACCGGAATAGGAACGAATATCGTGAAGAATAAAAACAAGCCGAGTGTAATGAAACACTTTTTTAACAAGTTATTTCTCATGGCATTGTCCTCCAATATGAGATATTCAGCTGACTGAATATTTCATTCTCTATGGGGTTGTTGCAAACTGTCATTTTTTTATTTTGCAACAACCCCTTTTATCATAGAATGATTATATACTCAAAATTTGTCAGAATGATGTCAAATCGTAAAAAAATCGTAAGAATTTAAAAAAGGTTTAATGCATATTATATGTTTTCCCCCTTGTTTTTAAACATGTATATAAGATATAATAAGTATAGTATTGCATTAATAGGAAAGGTTTTATATAATTATCTGCCTTTTCCTTTTGTTTTGCATAAAAAACATTTACAATGCATTTAATAGAATGATTGATAATGAATATATAATATGCATTCAATGCAAATAAAATAATATGGAGGTTACGTTATGCAATATATACTAATTGCCGATGATAATCATGATATTACCGATGTATTATCTACTTATTCTAAAAAAGAAGGTTATGAACCAGTGGTTGCTAATGATGGAGAAGAAGCTTTGCGATTATTTGAACATTATAATCCGGCAGCGGTGCTTCTAGATGTTATGATGCCAAAAGAAGATGGCTATGAAGTGTGCAGAAAGATTAGAGCCAAATCTAATGTTCCTGTAATTTTAATTACAGCCAGAGGTGAAGACTTTGAACGAATTATGGGACTTGACATCGGTGCCGATGATTATATAGTAAAACCATTTAGTCCTAGTGAAGTTATGGCGAGAATAAGAGCTGTATTAAGAAGAATGACCAGAACGGAAAAGGACATAAGTTCTGGAAATACCATAAATGTAAGTAATTTAGTCATAAATTTAGATGAATATACATTACATATCGGAGGGAAAAAGGTATCCCTTACAAAGAAAGAAATAGAAACCATGTGGACCCTTGTTAAGAATCCCAATAAAGTTTTTACAAGAGATAACCTATTAGACAGTCTATGGGGCTTTGATTACTTTGGAGATAGCAGAACAGTTGATTCACACATTAAGCGTTTAAGAGCTAAATTGGATAAAATAGAGCATCCAAACTGGGATATCAAAACCATCTGGGGAGTTGGTTACAAATTTGAAATTGAAGAATAAAAAATTTATAACGAATCAGCTTCAGCGGTTAAGGGGCTTGAACATGAAGGAAAGAGATAATATGCAAAAACAGAATAAAGTTAAGGCGAAAAATAGACTTTTTTTAAAAGTATATTTTAATTATGCTATTATGCTGACATTTTTTGCAGTATTGATTGGTACAATATTCATGAAATTATATGAAACTAATATCATGAATGATTATAAAGATAAAATGGAAAAGCAGGCAAAAAGCATTTCCAGACGTCTACAGCAAGCCATTATGAATGACGAAGAAGAAAGCTATCTAGAATACTTGGTGATACTTGGTGAGTTAGATGATGAGGAGCCGGATGTCTGGACAATATCCAATCCTAATGCTGCTATCCCTATGAATAAAAGTCTGGAGAATGTAGTATTGGATGATGTTAAACTGCCAAAGGATGCTGCGGAAGTTATTGAAGGTGCATTTTCAGGGCAGTCTATGCGTCGAAATGGTTACTATGAACAATTTGGCGGTGTATCTGCCATTGTAGGTGAACCAATCCAAGTAAATGGAGAAGTAGTGGGAGCTGTTATGCTTGTTTCCCAGGTAGAAGGGCAGAATAGAATTATTAGAGACAGTATGTCATTGATTATTCTTAGTATTTTAGTAGCAATGTTTATATCCTTTATTATAGCCATAGTATTTGCCAAAGGCTTATCAACACCTATCTCTAAAATGCGCACAACGGCTTTGGAATTAGCCAATGGAAAATATCATATCAAAACTGAAATTAACCGTAAAGATGAGATTGGCGATTTAGCACGTTCTATTGATATTCTTGCAGATGAATTGTTAGAGAATGAGAAGGAACGGCAGAATAGGGACCAAATGCGAATTGATTTCTTTGCAAACGTTTCCCATGAGCTTCGTACACCGATTACAGTTATTCGTGCTTATACAGAAACTTTAGTAGATGGAGTAGTAACAGATCCGCAGAAGGTATCCCAGTATTATGATAGAATGTTAAATGAATGTAAGGGTATGGAACGCTTGGTAGGGGATTTGCTCTTGCTTTCTAAGATGCAAAACCCTGATTTTATAATAGAAAAAGAACCTGTAAATGTGGTTCAGATATTTGATGATTTAATTAGAAGTGTGGCGGCTATCAGCAGCGAAAAGAATATTACAGTTGAAATAAATCGAGACCAGCCTGTTTATATGATGATGGGTGACTACGACCGTTTAAGACAGATGTTTCTTATTATCCTTGATAACGCAATAAAATTCACTCCAGAAAATTCTTACATACACATAAATTTATCGAAACAGGACAAACTAAGAGTATCCATTCGAGATGAAGGTATTGGAATACCCAAGGATGATTTAAAGAGTATTTTTGCTAAGTTTTATAAATCCAATTTGAAACAAAATGAAAACGGATCGGGACTTGGTCTTGCCATTGCCAAACAAATAGCTATAAAGCATGGTGGAACGATTGAAGTTTACAGTGAAGTTGGAGTTGGAACAGAGTTTGTATTTTATTTTCAGTGTTTAGAAGATTACATGGAGAAGCTTGCCATCTAAGCTGTAACATGGGTTTTACCACGTTACTGTATTGTACATTTTCTGACATAGATACTTGAACTTTTCACTTAAATAGGATATAATAATTACAAAGAAAAGGTTCCTGGAATGTTCGACAACTCTTGTTATTTTGAACCTACATGATTTAAAAAGGGACTCCTAATCTATAAGATTATGTCAAGCCACCTTTTGCAGTGGAAGACAGAGGCTTATATGCGGAAACCCACCTAGCCTGGCTAGGAATCAAAATACAAGAAACGGCGTTTCGGGTACATTAACGAAAGAGGAAGGGCAGCATAAGCTGCCTTTTTTATGCAATAGGAAAAAATCTGAAAGGCATTGGTGTTGGTATGAAACATGGGTTTGTTAAGGTTGCAGCTGCTACTCCTAAAATTCAGGTAGCAAGATGTAATTTCAATGGAGACAGAATAAAAGAAATTATTGATATTGCAGAAGAAAATCAGGTGAAAGTCTTAGTTTTCCCAGAATTATGTATCACAGGCTATACCTGTGGCGATTTATTTTTACAAGATACTTTAATTAACAGTGCAAAAGAACAGCTTATGATTATCGTGGATTATACCAAGGGCTTAGATGTACTTGTAGCCGTGGGACTTCCTATATGTAAAGACGGAAAGCTCTATAATGTGGCAGCAGTCATTCAGAATGGTGAACTGTTAGGTTTGGTTCCAAAGAAAAATATTCCTAACTATTCTGAATTTTATGAAGCAAGACATTTTAGTTCAGGTAATATGATTCCTGAATATATAACAGTAAGGGAGAAAGAGGTGCCTTTTGGAACCAATATTTTGTTCCACTGTAAAAACCTGCCTACTCTTATCATTGGGATTGAAATATGTGAAGATTTGTGGGTACCTAACCCACCAAGTGTGGAACATACTTTGGCAGGTGCCAGTTTAATACTCAATTTATCTGCCAGTGATGAAACTACGGGCAAAGATATTTACCGATGGGATTTAGTGAAAAACCAGTCAGCCAGATTAGTGTGTGGATATATCTATGCAGATGCAGGGGAAGGTGAATCCACTACAGATTTGGTATTTGCAGGGCATAACTTAATTGCTGAGAATGGAACTATATTAAATCAGTCAAAACGTTTTGAAAATCAATTTATAGCGTCAGAAATAGATATTCAAAGATTAATGAATGAACGCCGCAGAATGTCAACATTTATTCCAAATGGACATGAGGATCATGTTGTGGTAGAATTTCAATTTACTAAAATCACAGAACTTCCTGAAATGCCTTTATCAAGACATATTGATAAAGCACCATTTGTACCTGGTATAAAGGCAGATAGAGACAGACGATGTGAGGAAATCAGCAACATCCAGGCTTATGGGCTAAAGAAGAGGCTGGAACATACCGGTTTAAAATCGGCCGTTATTGGATTGTCCGGCGGACTTGATTCTACCTTAGCTTTGCTTATTACTTGTAAAGCTTTTGATTTACTGGAATTAGACCGTAAAGGGATTATTACGGTTACCATGCCTTGCTTCGGCACAACGGATAGGACCTATCAAAATGCTCTGTCATTAGCAAAACATCTTGGAACTACCTTAAAGGAAATTTCTATTAAAGAAGCAGTTACCCTTCATTTTGAAAATATTGGACATCATATGGAAGTACATGATATAACCTATGAGAATTCCCAGGCAAGGGAACGAACACAAATACTTATGGATATCTCCAATCAATACAATGGTTTAGTAATTGGAACTGGTGATATGTCTGAGCTTGCATTGGGCTGGGCTACGTATAATGGAGACCATATGTCTATGTATGGAGTCAATACCTCTGTGCCAAAAACCTTAGTTCGTTACCTGGTTTCCTATTTTGCAGAAACAGCCAAAGAAGAGTCTCTAAAAGAAGTACTTCTTGATGTTCTCGATACACCAGTAAGTCCCGAATTATTGCCACCGGTTGACGGAAAGATATCGCAAAAGACGGAAGACTTGGTTGGTCCTTATGAACTTCATGACTTTTTCTTATATTATATACTGCGTTTTGGATTTACACCGTCAAAGATATTCAGACTGGCAGTTGCTGCTTTTCAGAATGAATACGAAAAGGATATTATATACAAATGGCTGACAACCTTTTACCGCCGCTTTTTTTCACAACAATTTAAACGCTCTTGCTTACCAGATGGACCTAAAGTAGGTTCTGTAGCGGTGTCACCAAGAGGTGATCTTCGAATGCCAAGCGATGCCAGTGCAGCGTTATGGCTGGAGGATTTGCAAAAGATTAATCTGGAATAAAGTATAGTATGTCGTTAAAATACCCACTTGACTAAGTGTAAAAACTTAACAAAGTGGGCTTTTTTAATTCAATTATTTATGTAAGCATTAATTCTCAACATCCTTTGTTGCCTTTGCTATGGTTGTTTTTACTGCATCAAGAAGTAATTGCTGCGTATATTTATGATCTTCGGATAAGGTGATGGCATTAAGGTCTACACCATCTTCTATTTGTTTGGAAATATCATCTAAAGCTGGTGCTATCAATGGATACATAGTAGTAGTAGCTTCATCAATGTTAACAATACGAACTGAATTAATGTGATCTTTATCTAGTACAACCTCTATATTAAGTGATGTATCATTTAAAACAATGGATGAGGTCCATACTCCTGGTGTATATTGGGTAGTCGCCATAGTAGGTGCAGAATCTTCCTTCTTATTTAGAAACATTATGATAAGTAGGAGGATTAAGAGAATACCTAGCCCTGCAAATATTGCCGTATATATAATTTCTTTTAGGTGAACTACGAAAATTTTCGTTTTTGACATCTAATGCACCATGCCTTTCTGGTATAAGTTCAATTACGCTTTATATATCTTATTAAAGAAAAAGAAAAAATATGATTACTTTTTCCTTGGTAAATCAATTCAGAACATATTAAGGTAATATTTATGAATTCGCTTTGGACAAGATAAAAAAATGAAAAATTACTTATTTTATATTTTACAAATAAAAGGTTATAAATTGTAAAATTTATCTTGCGTATTTTCCTTAAATTTGGTATTATTAAACAAATAGCAAATTAAAATCTTTTTTATATCAGGTTCATCATATCTAAACTAACTTTTTGTTTCAGTTTTTATAATTCCAATAGCAGCTTTTCTAAAATTTAATGTTTTACCTAATATGAGAATTTTTATTCTTTTCTATCACGGATGGAGGAATTATAGCAAAAAGCGTTAATTGAGTTGATATAATATGATTTTAAGGTGCCAAATTTAAATTAACCAGTTAAGAAGGGAGTAATTAATTATGAGAGGAAAAATAACAGAAATAAGAGAAAAAACAGCAAAGGCAAGAGGAAAAATAACGAATGTAAAAGGAAAATTAACAAAGATAAGGGGAAAGTATTTACTATTAGTGATTGTAATGCTAATTGCATCACTAATAAAGCCAATTTCAATAACTGCGGAAACTAAGTATATTACAAGAAGCCAATTTATCAAACAGTTAGTACAAGCCATGAAATTAGAGGTTGATAAGACTTCCAAGTTACCTTATATTGACGCAGCTCTAAAGGCAGATATATTAAAATCAAATCAATTTACTGAATATGAAGGATATATTACTACAACAGATGCAGCTGTTCTTCTAAATAGAGCAGATAAATATTTGTATAAAGACACTTTGGATGAAAAGCTTTATAAAGTGGTTTTAGAAAAGCGTATCTCTGATATTGAAAAAGTTCCTAAAGGGAAAAGAGAAGACGTTGCTAAAGTTGTTGCGAAGGGAATTATTAAGGGATACAGCAATGGTAAATACGTTCAAAACAGGTCCTTTAAATGGGATGAATACTTTACAAAAACAGATGCTAAGGTAACATTAATCCGGTTAATGAATCCGTCGAAAAGAGTGAAACTTAGTCCGGATGGACAATTGATTAGAACAACTAATCTGCCTAAGAATGCGGATAAGTATGAGTATGTCCTGGAGTGTTTTCCAAATTCATTTTATGAAATGAAATTTAGATATCAGACTTTAACGTATTATTTTAAACCTATTGAATTAGTTCATTATGCTAGTCCTATAAGAATTAAGGATATTACTTTTCAAAATATAAGTACACAAGAAGTTTTAGATAAATATAAAGATATTTGGATGGAACGTGTGGAAACTAACCTAAAAATGAGATTAAATGTAGATTACCGTACCATAGATAAAAATTATATATGGTTAAACAATCTAAGGAGTACATACACCCAATACGAGGATGCGGAACTTGATAAAAGAATTACAGATAATATTAAGGCTTATATAAAGAATGTAAAGAAAAATAAAATTATAATTAAAAGTGATATTATCGCAGTAGAACCATCCTCATTGTATAGTACAGGAAGCTTTCGTGTAAGAGTATATGCAAAATTTAAAGTTTCTTTTGAAGGGGATAGGATACCGCAAGAGGATTTAATTTTTGGGGATAAAATATTACTAAATAACATAAAGCGAGGTAAGTGGTTTGAAGGGGTTTATGATATTGAGTTAGGAACAATCAATGGTAGTAGTGATGGTAGTGACTATTATATAACCAATGATTCATTAATAGATTATTATTACAAAGGAGAGTAGAAATTATTGAAACAATTTAAGATAAAAAGAGTCTTAATTATTTTATATATTATAATAATTCTGGTTCCTGTACTACCAAGTAATAAGGTAGAAGCAGCTACTGATGCAACAATGTTACCTAATGGAGACTTTAAATTTACAACAACAGATACTGCAGCTACTACCAAGATAACATGGGAGACAATGGGTTTTACTGTACGGAGAGATAAAAGTTATGGGAACCCACTAAAGGATGATAAGCGTGCAAAATTTATGCTAAGTCCTGGACAAAGAGATGATGGAAACACTTTGCCAGATGGGACCAAAATGGTTACTTTTTATTTAACAAAAAAGCAAGTCAATGATGCCTTAGAAGGTACTGATTTAGAAACCATAAAAGATAATGATATATTGTATTTAAATGGTATTTTTAAAGTACACAATGGTAGAAATGGACCTGGCCCCTACAATACTTTAAGTGATATTAAAAGTGCAGAAGCCTGGGCTAATCCAAATGATTTTGAAGACCGTTTTGATGTAAAGATTACGTATAACGCTGGTAATCAGGAGTATCCGGTACAAATTAATTATCAACTATATAAATCCGGTAAATATTATAACGTAGAAAAAAGAGATTATGAAAAAGGTAAAAAGTATAAAACTCATGATGAAATAAAACTTACAAATAAACAGATACCTTCTAAAAGAATGGAAGATGGTCAAGAGTTTTACTTGTATCGAGTTTATTATAAAAACTTAACAAATAATAAAATATTAGGAAACCGGAAACTAACTACCAATCCCAATATAGATTATGATGGTTATCTGAAAGAATTAGAGTACATAAGAAACCGTACATTATATGTACAAGCTGCAGATGAAGGTGACAGTTTACAGATATACGCCCTTTATCGTAGATTCCCTGTAAAATCAAATAGTGAGAATAGCGAAGAACTTATAAAAGAATACGAGGAAACTGATCCAACCGCTGTGATAGGTGCATATGCAAGAGGTGCTGAAGCTTATGAAGTCACTGAAGGAATACCAGGAACAGAACCCTTATATGCCAATGTATTTACAAGCAAATATCTTGCGGGCTCAACCTTTACAAAAAAGTACGGCAAGAAAGTTTATAATGTAAATGTAAAAAAGACCTATAACTTAAAATGGAGCGAAGAAGATTTAAAGACTGGTAAACCTATTAACAAGCAATCTACACGTACCATTACTTATCAATATCCTATAGAAAGAAAGTACTCCTATTGGATTATATCATCCCTTGGGGTATACGGAATTAATAATGCAGTAGTAAAAAATGAAGCATTTCCGGGTGGAAGCGTTACTCTATCACCTAATGGGTATAATCCTCCTACTGTTTCTTATAAACATAGTAATAGTGAATCGGATCATATCATAGAACCTAAGATTAAAGAAATAATTATACCATCTGAAACCATAGACGGTGGAAATGCAGAACCATCTATACCTAGTGAGGAATTTAAAGCAGAAGCGGAGAAAAGTGTTGCTAAAATTAAGTGTAAAAATGATAGTTTAATATTTAATGGTGAAACTATAATGTCTCCTGCAGTAAAAGAAGAAAAAACAGACAATCCCAAGGAAATACCTTCGGGCTTAGATGAAATAGGGGAAAACGTATTGTTTAAGTCAAATATCGTAATACCAGGTACAAAAGCCAATGGTGATTATCCGTCTATGGCTGCAGTAGCCTATAAACCGATTGCAGAATTAAACCCGGATGAAGTAGAAACCACATACGAAGTAGATTATGTAAACAATGTAGTGGTACACACTCCAACGGTATGTGATGCTCAAGTTGAAGATAAATACCGAGACAATCAGATGATAAATCCAGATAAAACAATGCCATCCTTGGTATTAGACAGACCTTTTTATGTTACTTTACCAACAACCGGCACCCATAGATTTATAAAAGGATATCAGTACAGAGACTATGGAAAGTATATAGGAAATAGGGAAGTAAAATTTCCATTTGACGTATATCGTGGATCACCTGTTAACGGAACCTTTATACCGAATAATACTTGGACAAGTGTTGGCGAAGACACACTATTTTACTTACCCACCTGGGTAACGGAAGGAAAATATACTATAGACTTTAGAAGTACTGCAATTAATGCTTATGTCAATTCAGGAACCAGTAAAACGGAAACTCTTGCCAACTTAGAATTAAATAATTATGTGGCAACGGATACCGTAAACGTCCAAGTGTCGGGAAGAATCTATGGTTTGTATCTCTATGATATATCGGATTATCCAATTTGGGAAAATGTATTTCGTTTGCCGGAATCATTAAAGCTTAGTGGCTTTAAATATACGGTAGGTGATAAGGATCAAAATGGAAACAATAATGGACGGAATAAAAGACACACTCTAACTTTAATAAATGGATCACATCCGGTATATGAAAATCTTGGAGTTATTAAGACCGGATATGTAACCAGATTTTCACTTAAGACAGTAGGAACTATGTACGGTAATAATGATTATATCCGTATTAAACCAACTTTCTTTTATGTTGATAGTAAGGGTAAGAGCAGGCAGGAAGTGGATATTTACTATTCTGAAACTTTTAATGGGAAAAGGCATGAAATGGTTAAAATGGGGAGTAATTTAGACTTAAAGAATAAAAAGTCATTTTATACCGGTGACAGGTATATTTCTATTTCGGAAAATGAATTAAAGCAGACAGCATATTTTCAAGGGGTTACGTTAAAGAAATGGAAGGCACAAAAGGCGAATCTATTTACATTTACCAATATGATGATTCCTCCAAGCCTTAGAAGCTTTGTAGGATATATTAATAATGTTCCTTCCACAGTAACAGAGGCAATGGTGGCAAAGAGTGTGCAAAATTGGTATGGAGAATATTACTTACCGGGAGAAATTCATGTAACGCCAAAAGGTTTTGATGTGTTGGATTATATCCGAAAGAATGGACCAATCGATTACAAAGAAAAGTTTTGGCTAAAGAATGGTTACATTATTGTTAATTTTGACATTGAGACTATGAAAGATGGCAAAAGACACTTAAGTTATATTAATGCAGACAATGCAGCAGAGGGATATCGTAATATGTGGAAACAGGAAGGCTATCAGTATGAAAAAACTGATTATAAGGGAAACACCTTCCAATTCCAAGATGGAGATTACGTAATGTATTATACGAATAAATCAGTTTCAGCTGATTACATATCTGCTGGTACTCATTAAAAATTACTTGGGATGGGATAATCCCGCCCAATTAGATTAATGCAAACTATGAATTTAATTTTGAGAAGTGAAGATAAATTAAATGAGTTTTATATTACTTTTAGGTACATAGGAATTGATGAATATACATAACTCTTAAGAGATGGAATACGTATAAAAAAAATACTAAGTTATATGAATAGAGTACCTAACAAAAGAAATAAAAGAAAGCAATCGACAATATTTAAATTTGAGATTGCTTTTCTTATGGCACAATATTCAATTTTACTTTAATATGTCAGGATAAACTTTTAACTTCTTTAAACTATAGAACAATAAACAACCAGAAATAGATGCAGATATAATATCAGCTATAGGCTCAGAATAAAATACACCCATAACTCCAAAAAAGTTAGGTAATATAATTGCCATAGGGATTAGCAGGATTACCTTACGTAAAAGAGCAACAAATAATGATTTTCCTGCTTGTCCGGTACCCACAAAGAACATCTGTGATGTCATTTGCACACCAAATAGCCACATACCACCCATGAATATTGGAAGAATCTTAGCTACTAAGTTTACTAAATCAGGTTCTGGTGTAAATATTCTTGCAAATAATTGTGGGAAAAAGAATACTAGGACATAATATTCTGTAGTGGCACCAACAATAATTTTTAATGATAATTTCATGGTATCTTTTACACGGTCATATTTTTGGGCTCCATAATTATAACTAACAATTGGCTGTGTTCCTTGGGTAAACCCATTAATGGGAATCGTTAATAATTGCATGACACTTTGCATAATGGTCATAGCACCAACATATATGTCACCACCATATTTTAATAAACCGTTATTAAAAACAATTAGTATAGCAGATTCGGTAACTTGCATGGTAAAAGAAGAAACACCTAACGAGATTGTCTTTATTGCATAATTTACATTTAATTTTAGATATTTTAATCTTATACGGATGATGGATTTCTTAGAAGCTAGGAAAGTTACAACAAAAGCTGCACTTAAAGCTTGTGAAAATACTGTAGCAATAGCAGCTCCCTTAACGCCCATATCACATCCATAGATTAAGATTGGATCTAATATAATATTTGTAATTGCTCCGATTAATACGGAAAACATAGCTATCTTTGTTTTGCCTTGGCAAGTTATAAAAAGGTTTAGTCCTAATGCAAACTGTACGAAGATGGTACCAAATAAATAGATAGTAGTATAGTCATTTGCATATGAGAAAGACACTTCACTTGCACCAAAGAGATAAAGTAAAGGTTCTTTAAATACCAATACACCTATAGTTAGGGCTATAGATATGAATATTAAAATAAAAGTTCCGGTACCTAATATTTTTTCTGCTTCTTCCTTATCATTTTTACCTAAGGCAATAGCAGCCAAAGGCGCACCGCCTCCACCTACAAACATACTAAATGCAGATACAATTAATATCAAAGGTGCACTAACACCCAGACCGGTTAAAGCATCTGCACCAACTTCCGGGATATGACCAACATACATACGGTCAACAATATTGTATAAAACGTTAATTACCTGGGCAATGATAGTTGGAAGTGACAAACGTAACATAAGCTTGCTAATCTTTTCACTTCCCATACTCGAATTTTGTTCCAAAATGTTCATCCTTTCATTTTAAAGTATTCTGTTTCATTTTTTCTAAGGTTTCTTGAAAGGCGAGGAACTCTTCTTGTGGTATATTATCTGTTAATTTATCGATAAAATCACTTCGTAATGTTCTAAGAATCATAGCAATTTCTTCACCCTTCTCAGTAAGTTTTAAATGGATGAAGCGCTTATCTTCCTGATCCGGTTCTTTTCTTATGTAACTTTGCTCCATTAAAGAATCTACCGAACGGGTTAGCAATGACTTTGACATGCCGGTTTCTTTCACAAAGTCAATTGCTGTATCCGCCTTATTATTAGCAAGGAAAAGCATTAAGTTCATTTCGTTAGGAGAAAGAGAAGAATCTTTCATAGACTCTTGAATAAAGTGCCAATATGTTTTGATAATGTAAGAAAAATGGACTATAACATTGATGTTTTCTTTCATAAGAGCTTCCTTTCAAATAAAGAATATTATATAACGAACTGGTTCAAAAGTAAACTATCATCTGATTATAATCTAAATATTACATTTATCTTACGAAGAGTTGAGATACATTGATTTGTGGGATTTTATATATTATTATATTAATAATAGAAATATTTGGATGTATACAAATAAATTTAAATGTTGCGAAGTTAAAATTATATTACTAATGAGAACTTATTTAAAATTCTAAATTATATTGGGGAATTAATAATTATTATTTTAGGAGGAAAAGTTATGAATCAAAGAAAAATATCTAAAAAGTTCTTTATAATTTTAGCAATCTGTATCATTAGTGTTTCTTTTTTCTACTTTAAATTTGAAGTTCAC
Organism: uncultured Anaerocolumna sp.; assembly: GCA_937901695.1. Classification (GTDB taxonomy): domain Bacteria; phylum Bacillota; class Clostridia; order Lachnospirales; family Lachnospiraceae; genus Anaerocolumna. Next base: position 6,119 of record CALDJN010000414.1, on the reverse strand, counting down.
GCTGCTGTTAAGAAAAGTAATACTTACGATTATAAAATCTCTGGAAAAGAGGTAGCGATAGTTAAGTATAAGGGTAAAGCTGGTAAGGTTGTAATTCCTTCTAAAATTGACGGAAAGAAAAACAGTTACCATAATTGGTGAACATGCATTTGAAGGAAATAAATATGTAAAACAAATTATAATTTCTGATAGTAAGGTTATAGAATAAACATATTACCATTAGGTTAGGAGGAGCTAAAATTATATATGACTATTCCAAAAATTAAAGTTAAAATATCAGATATAGAATTCAATACTCAGTCAGTTGCGGAATTATTATATCATGATTTTTCTGAGAAGAATAAAACGCTGCCATTTAAGGAACGTGTATTTCATGCGTTTCCTCAATTAGCCGCAACTATAAAGAATGGAATGACCAATGCAGAAATTTATGATGTAGTTAAGAGAATGATGTACAAGGAGTACGAAAAATACGCTGATGAAATGGAAGAAAGAAGAATGGAACTTCTAAGCAAGTTTGAAGTGTTTCAATCTGCTATTATACCTAAAATGTTAGATTTATTTGAGGTTGAATGGTCAAAGGATAGTCAAGATATTACATGTTATTTAGGGCTATATGCAGTTTTTCCAAGAAATGTACTTACCAAAGAGTATTGGATACATTATAAGACAGCAGAAGATGTTGTTATGCGGGCATCCATACATGAGATAAATCATTTTATATTATTTGAAAAGTGGAAAGCAATGCACGGGTATATATTGCAAGAACAGCCTTCCTATCCGGATGTATTATGGTTCCTGGAGGAAATGGTCGTAGATCCCACTTTAAATACAAAGGAGATACAAGAAGTTGCACCTTATCCACAAAAAGCGTATCAGATTTTTTATGATAACACACTAAATGATATTTCAATAGAAGAGCATATTATAAAGTTGTTTAAGGAACGAAAAAATATGGCTGATTTTTTAGATAGGGCATACAAATTTATTGAGGATAATCATAAAGATATCATTGATAAATGTGGATAAATGCAGTTTATAGTTTACACTCTTTAGCAATTGCATAGTAAAATAATAAGAATGAGGATAGGTTGAAAAAACAATGTTTTTTCAACCGGTAATTTGTGCTGGCGCACAAAGTTACTATCATTATTAAAAGGCGCTAAAGCGCCAGAATTGAGGTATTATGGATTTTGTTATTGATTATTATGAGAATTACCGGGAAGAAGACAGGCTGGCTACTGACAATACAAGAAAAATTGAATATATAACACCATGGTAATACGCTAGCCAAAGCTCACAACCCCTGTAAAAAAAAGTCGTAAAAGCATTTTGGAAAAATAGTCTACCATCAATTTACCATTTTTACATAAGACCCAAACTCGTAAAAATAGTCTATAAAAAGCCTTTTGCCATAAACACTTGCATAAATGGAATTTTGCTGATTGTGCAAAACTTATAGGATAAAGTCATTAAAGTGAAAATGAAGGGAGATATAGAAGATAATTGCTAAAAAGGGAAATGCTTGTGAAATTTGCAGGAAATATGAAGACATGAAAAGTCTTAAATTTCAATGATAGTTTGTATACATTTTTATTACAAAATGTGTTATGATAAGTTTGAAATGTGTAAAGAAATAGCAAAAAGTTTTGTGGGGTAATCGAAAAGGAGAAGATTAAATATGCCAATCATTGAGAATGTTAATACAATAGTATCCGTTATTTGTGGAATTGGTTCAATCATTATGTTCCTATTTGCTAAAAAAGAGAAGGATAAATGTGTGGAAATTAAGAATAATATAGACCAAAGTATTAAAATATTTAATGAAAAATCAACTATTCAAAGCAAAGATAACTATAATATTGAACACGTAAAGACATTTGATAATAGAAAATCTATAAATTAGGGGAGGGGGAATAAATGACAGAAGAAATAAATATTTCTAATGTAGGAAATTTTATAAATATCGAAACTGTGGAAATATCGGATATAAGCAAGATAATTCAACAAATGTTGAAAATAAAACGAAGTGATAATAAGCTAAATAAGAAGAAAACTAAGCCGTATAGCATTGATGATAAGATTAAATTAAATGCAATGTCATCTAACCTTGGTATATTAGTAGAAAAATATCATGTTGAAGCATATGATATTGTAGATGACGCAATATCATGTCTTTCCGCATATGAACCATGTATAGCAAGTGACTTATTCGACTATTATTTTGAAATATATATTGAAGTTCTAAATGATAAGGTCATAAACTGTGATGATAAAGTTCAAATTCAATCAAACAGTGATGTGATATATCAATCTATCATGTCTAAGGTAAGGGAACAGATATATATGTATAAGAAGTCAGAAATACCGACAAATAAACAAAGAACATATATTAGTGCAATAACAGCATATGTGTTTTATAAGTGTAAATTTTTAATTCCGGTAGAATGATTTTGAAAATGATTACGTAAGTGAAAGAAGGGAGGAAATGATGTGTTAGTAAATTATGATGATAATCCGAGAAATTCTATTGTATTTACTGCTAGTTTGATTTTAGACTATTTAATATCAGACAAGTATAACAATGATTTTAACGAACTTTATAATTACTGTATGGAATATAAAATGGAGTATTCATTATTTTTCCTTTCTCTCGATTGGTTGTACATAATTGGAATTATAAAAGAAATAAACGAAAGAAATGAGGTGATAATATGAGATTAATTAGCTTAAATGTATTCAGTTTTCTTGATGGAAGAGTAATACGAACAATAAAATTTAATGACAAAGGGTTGTCATTAATTGTTGATGAAACTAATACAAAAACAAGTGGAAGCAATATTGGAAAAACAACGGCTGTTAAGGTAATTGATCTCTGTTTGGGTGCTAATGCAGTTTCAAGTATTTATAAAGAAAAAGATACAGGTGAAAATTATATTGTTAAAGAATTTATAGAAAAAAATAAAATTGTAGCAGAATTAACTGTGAATATTGATGATAAGATAAACTCTTTCACAAGAGCATTATATAAAAATGGAAAAAATGAAATTAATGGAGAAAAAAAGGATAATATAACTCAATACCGAAATGAGTTAAATAGAATTATATTTAATAATGATTCAAATAATCCTAGCTTTCGTCAATTGATTTCTAAATTTATAAGATTAGAAAATTCAAATGAGAGTTCTCTACTTAAATATTTGGGAACTTTCACAAAGAACTATGAATATCAAGCGATATATCATTATTTATATGGATTAAATACTTCTAAATCTAAAAATATTAGTATAATTGCACTTAATGAACATATTGATAAAGATATTGAAGCAATATTTAGAAAGAATGGTATTTCTTCACTCGAAGAATTTAAGGCTCAAATTAATTTAATGAAAGAAGAATTAGATAAATTTAAAAAAGCGTATGCTGAAGTTACAATTATAGATGACTATCAATCAAAAAAAGAGCAGATGGATAAGTTATTAGTTTCAATAAAACAATTAGAAGGAAAATCTGCAAAAGAAAATCTGAATATTAATTTAATGAAGGAGAAAATCGAACGAGAAAAAGACAAAATGTTTCATGTAGATGAAAGAATATTGCAGAATTTGTATGATGAGACTAATGGAACAGTTTCAAGTGTGATTTGTGATTTTAGAGATTTACAAACTTTTCATAATGGTATGCTTTCAAAAAGACTTGATATATTATTTAAAGCTTTAAAGCAAAAGGAAGGTATGCTAAAAGAAGTTACTTTAGAACTAAATAAGTTACAAAAGAAATATGAAGAAGAATACGTAACATTTAACTGTGAATTAAAAGATAAATTTGAGGAAAAGTATACAGAGTTTGTAGTAAATAAAGTCAAATATGAAAATGCTTTAAATGATTACCAGTACATTTTAAAAATGGAGGCAAAAAAAGAAGATAACTTAAAAGGTAGGGTTCTAGAAGACAATAACTATGAAAGACAAGAAGAAATAAAGGATACTTTAAATACGTATTTTAAAAATTATACTGAAAAAATTATTGGTGAACCGTACGCATTAGTCTTTAATGAAGATGATGAGGAATTTCCAATAAAAATTATCGGATTAAATGGTAAACCTGGAACAGGAATTAAAAAGGCTATGATAACGTGCTTTGACTTATCACATATCAATTTGATATTGAAGGAAAATTATCATATGCCAATATTTGAAATTCACGATAAAATGGAAAATATTGATTTGGTGGAACTGAAAAACATTATTGATGTTGCAAGAAACTTTGAGGGACAATATGTTTTCCCGGTTTTAAATGATAGAATAAATACGTTGGGGATTAAGGATGATGAAATTGTTTTGAGATTATCTTCAACCGATAAATTTTTTCAAATCTGATACTGTTAAGAATATAGGATAGAGCAGACTTCACACAATATGTGGATTCTGCTTTAAATATAAAAAGGAGTATACTTAAAATATACGATATTTATAGGCAATGTCCTGAGTTTAGTACAGTTTAGACCTTGCGAATCAATATTTTTATGAAGCTAAGCTATAATCATTTAAAGAATCTACTAGACTATGACCTAAGTAAGATACAGTATTTAGGGATTTTATATCGGCTGGCACAAATGGATGTAATCAATGGCGCAACGGAGGAAGCCGTTAAAAAGTTTGGAAAAATAGTTAAGCTTGGTAATAAACTAGGAATTGCACAGGAATCGCAAAAAATGTTAGAGAGCATGGAATACAAGTAAAGAAAGGAGCATACATAAAATGTACGATATTTATAGTAAATGCCCCCAATATAATACAGAGGTAATAACCTTACGATTAACATCAGATGAAGATATAGAAGAATTGCTAAAGTGCTATTCTGATAAAGAAGCAGTTCCTTTTCTAAATGCTGATAATTGAGATGATTTTAAGTTGAAGTTTATGGAGGTGTGGCTCATGGTAATTAAAAGCTTTACTGAAGAATTATCCGTTTGTAAAGTTCAGAACATTTCTCAGTTCGATTTTTTTGACAAGTTCTGTTTTCTTGGTAAAACAGATGAAGAAATATCAGTCGTTTGCTTAACGGACAAAGTGCCTGAAAATATAACCCAGCGGGATGACGGATGGAAAATGTTTAGAATTGAAGGGGAATTGGACTTTTCTTTGATTGGTATTTTGTCGAAAATTTCTGCAATCCTTGCTGAAAATGAAATCGGAATTTTCGCTATATCTACTTATAATACAGATTATATTTTAACGAAGTCGGCGAACTATGAAAAAGCATTGTCCTGCCTGAAAAATTCAGGATATCAAATCAAAGAATAAATAGGAATTTGTCGCTGTATTATAGATTGGATTGCTGCGATTGTCAGCAATGTAAAGTCAAGTTGCGGAATTGTAAAGTTGATGCGGTGGCATTAAAGTGAGCTTTTTGTTACAGTGATATCACCAAATCAAGGAGGATTTCATATGAAATTAGCAGATAAAATACTAAACCTTAGAAAGACGAATAGAATGTCGCAGGAGGATTTAGCTGGAAAACTGAATGTTTCCAGACAGGCGATTTCCCGCTGGGAAATGGGGACGGCGCAACCTGACGCTCCAAATGTGTTGCAGTTGAGCAAGCTCTTTGGTGTTACGACGGATTACTTATTGAACGATGATTATGAAAGTGACTATGATGTGCCTGTTGTGAAAGAAACTGAAAATACAGCAAAGGCCGAAGCCAATCGACAATTAGCATTTATTGTTCTAACGGGTCTAAATGTGATGATTTTAATTTATCAGTTGATTGCTTGCTTTGTCCTTCAAAACCCTATTTTCTCTTTAGCTGGAACGATGCTTAGTATCGCTCTAGTTGTCGGCTTTGAACTTGGATATCGTAAAAATGCATCTAAGACAGAGAGTGAGAGTGCAAAGAAATACTACTGCAAATTCTATATTGTTGCCTTTTGGCTTGCAGCATATTTTCCTATTAGACTGCTGACAAATGTCGCAATGATGCTGTACCCTCGTTCATACTCTGGTCTTGCATTTGAGATTATTGCGGTTTTGGTGTACTTGTTAATCTCAATTCTTGCTACGCAGTTGATTAAGAAAAAATTGCATGAGTATGCTATTATTAATGAATTCTAAGTT